>JAWUXW010000107.1:0-8597 GCA_034111125.1 Paraglaciecola sp. | reverse complement strand
ATTTCACTAAGTTCTGAGAGTGTTGCATATTTTAAGCAGGCGGCTAAAACCAACCACATGCAGTATCAAAAAATGATTCGTGAGTTACTTGATGAGTATGTGGCGCATCAAAAAAATGCTAATAAATAAGGATAGGTCGCGGTGCGCCACGACTTAATCCTATTGTTGGACAAGCCCGGCGTGAAAGTTTCTGCTTGTAAATCTGGGGTCAGAGAAAACTTTTTAAAATATTCTGAGTCATCTCAATCACGATGCTTTTAACAATCTGTTTCTTACTACTAGAGGTGATGAGTCCCACTCCTAGCAATAAAAAAGGTGCCGATTGGCACCTTTTGAATAATTTTCTGTGAGCCTGCCTATAGGATGGCAGCTAAAGAGAATTACTTGGCTTTAGCTAGTTTAGCAACGGCTTTGGTTAAAGCGTCGATTTTAGCGTTTAAATCTTCGATCTTCAGATCAGCTTCGTTTTTATCAAGGCCAAAGGTGGAGCGTAAAGCAACTACTCGGTTTTTGAGGTCAGCTTTAGCTGTCACTTTGTCTTTTGCTTCAGTGAACTTGTTTTTACCTTCAGTTTCAAGACTCTCACCTTTTTTCACTAAATCAGCAAAAAATTTGTTTGAGTCATTGTTAAGGTTTTCAAAACGTCCTTTCGTTTCTTCAAGGCCTTTACCATAAGCGCCCAAGCCAGCTAAGAATACTTTATGCGCTGTTTCTTGCGCTACCGTTGCTTTTTCTTTAATCATGTCGATGTTGTTCATAGTTGTTGCTCCGCTAAGGTTTAAAAATCAATTCGTTGTTGCAATGCCGAGCAGAATACGCAGCAAAATTAGAAATCGCATACTAATTAAACAATTATTTTTTTTTAGTTTTAAAATTATGGTTACTGAGCCATTGATTGCTTATTTTTAATTGGTTTTATTTCACTATTCATGATGCAACATTTACTCAATACAGCGCACTTTCACTTTGAATCACGGTATTGCTTCTATAAAAAGCGGTAAACAGCTAGAAAAAAACACATACCACTCTTTACTTACAATTTGGGACTTTGCTTGCCACAAACATTGTCGCTACAACTTGCTATCTATATACTCCACGGGATAATGAGTGGCCTTGAAAAAGAGTACACTTTGAGTTTAATTTTCCAGCCCATTTGGAGTTGCATATGTTGTTTGACGGTAACTTAGTCACTGAATCAGCCATTCGTCAAAAAATTCGCGATTTTTATCGAATCGACGAAGATCTTGCCGTTGAACATATTCTGCCAGATGCAGAAGTTAATATGCGTGCCCGCAGCCGTGCCTGGGATCGAGCCCGAAAAATGGTGCTGCAAATTCGTAATGATCAGGAGGGCACTGGTGTTGTAGAGGCACTACTCAATGAATACTCCTTATCTTCCTCCGAAGGCGTAGTGTTGATGTGCCTGGCAGAAGCATTATTGCGGGTACCGGACAAAGGTACTCAAGACAAATTGATCAGCGATAAGTTATCCAAAGGTCAATGGAGCTCACATCTAGGCAACAGCGACTCATTATTTGTTAATGCATCATCATGGGGTTTGCTGCTAACCGGTGGTTTGGTTAATTATGCCAATCAGCGCAATCAATTCGGCATCCTGAAAAAGACCCTAGGTAAGATCGGCGAGCCTGTTATTCGAAAAGCCATGAACATAGCGATGAAGGTTATGGGACAACAGTTTGTCATGGGCGAAACCATCGAAGATGCGGTGCAGCGCGCGGAAGAAAAAGAGCGTAATGGATATGTTTATTCCTATGACATGCTCGGTGAAGGTGCCAGAACGCAAAAAGATGCCGACGACTATTTTAATGCTTACGCACAAGCGATAAAAGTGATCGGCGCAGCTGCAAAAGGTAAAGGCCCCAGAAAAAGTCCGGGAATTTCAGTCAAGCTATCGGCCATTCATCCCCGTTATGAATTCACCCACCGAGAAAGGGTGATGGCAGAGATACCGCCCAAACTAAAGCAATTGTGTCTGCTGGCTAAACAATACGACATTGGATTAACAGTCGATGCGGAAGAATCAGAACGTCTCGATATCTCTCTGGACATTATTGAACAAGTATTCAGTGATCCTGACTTAAATGGCTGGGAAGGATTTGGTTTAGCGGTTCAGTCTTATCAAAAACGTGCTCTGTATGTTATTGACTGGTTGCGGGAATTGACCAAAAAAGTTGGCCGGAAAATGATGGTGCGACTGGTAAAAGGTGCGTACTGGGATACTGAAATAAAAAATGCGCAAAAAGATGGCCTAGGACACTTTCCGGTTTTTACCCGCAAGTCCTCAACAGATGTGTCTTATCATGCCTGTGCCAACCGCCTACTGGATTATCGCGACACTATTTACCCGCAATTTGCTACCCATAATGCTTACACCGCTGCGGTCATAGTAGAATTGGCCGGTGAAGACAAAGAATGTTTTGAGTTTCAATGCCTGCACGGTATGGGTGACAGCCTATATGATCAGATAGTCACCTTAGAGAATATTCAATGTCGTATTTACGCACCTGTGGGCGAGCATGAAGATTTGTTGGCATATTTAGTGCGCCGCCTGCTTGAAAACGGCGCCAATTCCTCCTTTGTCAATGCCATAGTCGACCAATCCAGACCCGTTGAATCCTTACTTGAAGATCCGGTTGAGAAAACTCAACGCTTAAAACATAAATATAACGAGCAAATCCAAAAGCCTATTGCCTTGTTTGGCAAAGAAAGAGACAACTCCAAAGGCCTTGATGTCACCGATATCAATCAGATCACGCCGCTGAAAGCAGCAGTTGATCTGTGGTTTGACGAGCATTTATTGAGCGAAGAACAAGTGCCTGAAGGTGCTCATGCGGTGCGCAACCCGGCCAACGTGGATGAAATAGTTGGCTTTCATCACTTCGATACCCAGCAGCAGATGGCGGATAAGTTAAACACTGCCCACGAGGCTTTTGCCAGTTGGTCACAAACGCCGATGAGTGAACGCGCGGATTTGCTGCGCCGTACCGCTGACATCCTTGAACGCAATATGGATGAACTTATTGCCCTGTGTATAAAAGAAGCAGGAAAAGTGACCAAAGATGGGGTAGATGAGATCCGTGAAGCGGTAGATTTTTGTCGCTACTATGCCGCCCGGGCGGAAGAACTCGCAGAAGATGAGAGATTAGCGCCCCGGGGTGTGGTGCTATGTATCAGTCCGTGGAATTTTCCTTTGGCAATCTTTTTAGGGCAAGTGGCGGCAGCACTCGTAACGGGAAATACTGTAATTGCCAAACCCGCAGAGCAAACCAGTTTGATTGCCCTGCGCGCTTTGCAGTTAATGGAGTATGTGGGTTTACCTGCAGGTGTTGTGCAGTCTGTGATCGCTGAAGGGCCGGATGTGGGGAGGATCCTGCTGCCAGATGAGCGGATCAAAGCGGTTATGTTTACCGGTTCAACTCTTACCGGCAATGTTATAGCCAACGCATTGGCACAACGAGGGGGTGAGCAGGTCCCCTTGATAGCCGAAACCGGTGGCCAAAACTGCATGATAGTTGACTCAACTGCTTTACCTGAACAAGTGGTTGACGACGTTATCGCCTCAGGTTTTCAGAGCGCTGGACAACGGTGTTCAGCACTTCGTGTCTTATTTTTGCAAGAAGAGATAGCTGATACCGTCACCGAAATGTTGATTGGCGCACTACAGGAATTAAGTGTGGGTGATCCGGCTTATTTGGCTACCGATATAGGCCCAGTTATTGACCAAAAAGCTTTGGCTAATTTGCAAGCCCATGCTGCAGATATGCAACACAATGGAACCTTGTTATATGAGTGCAAGGTGCCTGCGAACAACGGCACATTCTTTGCGCCCAAACTTTATCAAATTGCCGATATCTCCGTACTCAAGCGTGAAGTATTTGGCCCCTGTGTGCACATAGTGCGCTTCAAGGCAGATGAGTTGGAACAAACAGTAGAAACAATTAATGCCACGGGTTTTGGTTTAACCATGGGGATCCATACCCGAATTGATGTCAGAGCCATGGAGTTAATTAAACTCTCCCGTGCCGGCAATGTATACGTTAACCGCAATATGATTGGCGCCGTTGTTGGGGTTCAGCCCTTTGGTGGTCGGGGACTTTCTGGAACCGGTCCTAAGGCCGGTGGACCGAATTACTTGCCGCGTATTATGCTGGAAAAATCGACGCCACGAGCCATTAGTAAATTGCTGCCAAACACCGATATTGCTCTTGAAACTAATAGCGAGGCCAAGCAACAAGCCGTGCAGATCATGAAAAATGCCCGTACTACCGAGCATGAATGGGCTTCAACGGATTTAAATACTCGCTTATCTTCAGTCCGTCAATTACTCGCGACTATTGCCAAAGTAGACATAGTGGAAGAACTGGCCGATGATTTAAATACCACTTTAGCAGCGGCGCGCTCGCAGCTGATCAGTATCGAAAAACGTCTAAAAAAACCTAAGGTTTTGCTTGGACCAACGGGTGAATCCAATGTCTTATACCTGGAGCCTAGGGGGATCCTGGTCTGTTTCGCCGATAAAAACGTGACATTTGAGTATTGGGTCTTATCCATTGTGACCGCTTTGGCAACGGGGAATGTGGTCATTTCAGTGGTATCTGAGCTGTTCTACGCAGAAGCGATAGAGTTCCGCGAGCAGTTTATTGCCACTGGCGCACCTGAAGGCGTATTCCAGGTTGCTGAGCTGCATCACCTACAACCTTTGTTAGCGGAAGATGCCCTGGCCGGTGTGGTAATAGACAGCGAAAGTGAGCGCTCCAGCTACATGGTACAAATGTTAGCCAAACGAACTGGGGCAATATTACCGGTTATTACCGCTGAGTATTATGACCACTTGATCCAACGTTTATTAACAGAAAAAACGGTCAGTATAGACACCACGGCATCTGGCGGTAATACCTCACTAATGACGCTGGTAGAAGAAGACGATTAAGGTTACGGGATTAAAAATAACAACCCATTATAAGGTTGTCTATTTTTGAAACACTAATTCAAGGCAGAAGTGCACCACCTTTACTAGCATATAGTTGAGGAGGTGCATCATGCATATTCATTACTCACATCTGCCTGTTTTTGCTCCTCCAGTGATATATAAAATGAGGTATGTCATTTGTCGAAATATTTACGTCGTATGAATCTCACAAAAGGTTTTTCAATTAAGTAAGTGCTTGGTATCGCCAGTGCCATGACGAGTATCACCGCTAAGCAAACCTGGTACTGGGCTATTGCGGGATATAGCGACAATGAAATAAATACTGCTGTCATTACCACGGACTGCCAAATAAATATAGAAAATCCAATTTCTCCAAGAAAACCCGTACCTGGTAAAGCGAATATTTTAGCCATCAGTCCTTTGCCGCGAGCCAAGTCGAGTACAAATATAATGTAGAGTGGCATAAGTAAGCCTTGGCGAATAAAATACCGAATTGGCTGCTCTATGTCGGGTAAACAGGCTATGACTATTACCAGAAAAAATGCTAGATCTCCCCACGCAAAGGCGGCAGGCGTTTGCTGTTTAGCTCGAAATCTATTCAATGAAAATATACGGGTCATTAGCATTCCTGCTACAAAATAAGGCACCCAGAAAAGCGGGAAATTGCCGAAAAACAATTCCTTGTTCATACTCCAGGAGACACCCATGGTCGTCATGCTGGCATAAACCGCTGTGGGAATGATAGAGACAAAGGGCATTAATACAAGAGTCATAATTTGTTGACGCCGTGACAGTCGACTCATAATATCTACCAGATAAGGCATAAGCAGATACAGAAAAATCATCACTGAGATAGTCCAGCTCGGCCAACTCCATAGGGGGATCCATGCCGGTACCCAGGCCTGAAAAAGTACCGATGTGCCAACAGCGCTTGATATTAGCGAAGCAAGTGGCAAGTTTTCATCTAAGTAATTTGGGAATTTCAGAAAAAATAATATAACCAGCACGATAAGGTGAATCGGATAAATGCGAGCAAAGCGCAGGACCCAAAAACGGCGTTTAGTAGTGGTGAATTGATCGTCTTCCCCCCAATATAGATAAGCGAGGATAAAACCGGATAATAAGAAGAATAAGCTAGTGGAAACCCAACCGTTAGACATAAAAACCAAAAGGCTTTCGGGTGCATCTTCTAAGCCGATTAAAAGGCCCTGTGTCCCATCAGTTTTGCTATTGTGATAATTATACATGGCCCATAGATGATGTAAAAAGATATGGAAAATGGCAAAAAATCGAACACCTGTTAAAGCGGGTAAGTGAGAACTGTTTTTGTTGCCAATTATTTGTCTTTGTTTAATATCGGATGTGTTCACTAAAATATTTCCCGTGAATTATCATTCTCTAACTTACACCGGAGACTAGACCCTCAACTTAGGTTTAGGTAAAGAAGTTTTTTCTGCTGAAAACAATGTAGCCTCGCAACTAAATGCAAAAATCAAATATGCATGAACTTGAGTGTTAAATTTGATAAAAGATATCAGACGCGCAGCCCCGTTTTTAAACACCGCTCTTTGCGAGTGGTTAATATTGTCCAACAGGGTGATTATTGATCACATACCAGGTGCTGTATAATCGCTCAGTAGCGAGTTTTTCTTAAGGGTACGTATGAAATTAAACTATCGTCAAGCAACAAAAGGTGATGTTTCAAGCCTCGTCACTCTGCTTGCTGATGATGACTTAGGTTCTAAAAGAGAAGATATTTCTCTCCCCCTTGAATCAGCGTTAGATCGACGCATTTCATAGTATCGAGATTGACCCAAACAATGAGTTGACGGTTGTTGAATGCAATGGTGAATTGGTGGGAATGCTGCATTTGACATTCATCCCCTATCTAACTCATACCTGCGCTTGGCGTTGCTTAATAGAGGGAGTCAGAATATCTAAAACGTATCGTGCAAAGGGAGTAGGCTCCGAGTTTATCCTTTGGGCGATTCGACGTAGCGGCGAAATGAATTGCAATATTGTTCAACTGACCTCTTATAAACAACGACCCGATGCAATGAGGTTCTATGAATCTCTTGGATTCGAAGCCACACATGAAGGTCATAAGCTTAAACTATAGTGCGAGAGTGCTTGGGGTTAATTTTACCTAGGGAGCATATGTTTTGCAGGAATATTCTTTTCTCTTACCCATCTATTTTTTTTATTGCTAGGTGTAATGAGTCCCGGACCCAGTTTTGTATTGGTGGCACACACAGCCATGGCTAAATCGCGCTCGGAGGCGATTGGGGTGGCAATCGGGATGGGAGTCGGTGTGACTGTTTTTGCCATTATTGCATCGGCGGGTGTTTTTATTCTACTGGAGATGGTGCCCTGGCTTTATGGCTTGCTAAAGATCATAGGCGGAAGCTATCTGTGCTTTTTAGCCTTCAAAATGTGGAACAGTTCCAAAGAGCCCATGACCCAGAGTACAACTAACGAAAAAACCGAGAGCGGTGTCTTCAAGATGTTTTTTGTTGGCTTATTCACACAGTTAACTAACCCAAAAACGGCTATTGTATTTGCTGGCGTCTTCGCGGCCTTCTTGCCTAAAGAAGTACCTGAGTATTCCTATTACCTGATAAGTTCATCTGCTTTTGTGATTGATACACTGTGGTATACCTTAGTGGCAACAGTTTTATCTACGCAAAAAGCGCAAAATACCTATGCAAAATTTAAAAACCACATTGGCAGAGTCACGAGTGGATTTATCGGACTCATGGGTATTAAATTACTAATCGACCAATAATTGCCCGGTAATCGCCCGATAGTTACCCAATAAGCTGAGCCAGTAAGGCTCTGCTTAGTCCCAATAATATGAGAAGAGCAGGCCGAAGGGGATTCTAGCAGTGGGTCTGAGTATGACGTATTTCTTCAATGAACCTTTGATTAATCATATGCAGCTTGTCAGAGCGGCGACTGGTCAGTAGCCCATTGTCGATTACAATATCTTCGTCTAACAACTTAGCGTTTGAGCAGTGTAATTGACTCTTAGCATTGGCATAAGCGGTAACAATACGCCCGCTTACAACTCCCGCCGCTACCAGCATCAAGGTACCTTCACGGATGGCTGCTACGGGCTTAGGCTGCCTGGAGTCAAAAAAGCCCTTTACGAAGTTTAAAGCTTGCTCGTCATGCAACAGTGCGCCGGGATTAAAATGACCACCAGGAATAATTAAAGCGTCATAATCCCTAGAACGGGCGTCTTCAAGGGTTTTATCTACCTTAACCTCCATGCCCCAATGGGCTTTATCCCAGCTCATTATGCTGCCCGGCTCAAGGGAGATAATATCTACTTCAGCTCCCATCTCTAGCAGGGCTTTTTTACATTCAGTCAGTTCCCGTTGTTCGAAGCCGTCTTTGGCGAGAATACCGACTTTTTTGCCTGCTAATTTTTCATCTAACATGATTCCATCCATCTAAGAGTATATGCGATACATTCAATAAAGATTGACCGCTGAGGACTGTGTTTAGCCTCTGTGAAATTATAGGTCTAATTTACGACGTAGATAGAAATTCATTGTCACTTTTCATGAAATATAGCTACAGCTTAGGTTTAAACAAGGTTGGGATGTGCATAATGCGGTCTCTTTTATCTGCGCAGGCGTTA
>JAWUXW010000106.1:0-24689 GCA_034111125.1 Paraglaciecola sp. | reverse complement strand
CGGGAAGCGCTTGTTCTAAATTCTGAATTATGTGAAAACAGTTGATTAATAGACGAAAAATAGCCAACTTTCACTCCCTCAAGAATATAAAATAGATGTCAATATGGAAAATATAAGGGATCATGTATTTTGATTTTAGGAAAAATGACGTTTTATTTTACCTATACTCGCAAAATTTGACTAGGTTACCATTTTCATTGGCATTCCCTTTGAGTTGACCACATATCAATGAATATGCTTATTACGTGCAATATCACAAAAAACCGCTGACGGGCAGCGGCTTAATAAGGCAATTTGTGATGCCCTGTGACTTAGTATTCAAACATCGCTGAGATAGATTCTTCGTTACTTACCCGGCGGATGGCCTCGGCCAACATATCGGCTAAGGTTAGTACCTTCACTTTATCTATGGCTTTTATCTCGTCAGAAAGAGGGATGCTGTCGGTAATAATGATTTCATCTATTACTGAATCCTTCAGGTTCTGCGCGGCATTGCCGGAGAAAATAGCGTGTGTACCGTAGGCGTAGACTTTTTTCGCGCCGTGGGCTTTTAAGGCTTCGGCCGCTTTGGCTAAGGTGCCACCAGTGTCGATCATGTCGTCAACGATAATGCAGTTTCTGTCCTGTACATCACCAATGATGTGCATGACCTGGGCAACATTGGCCTTTGGACGACGTTTGTCGATAATAGCAAGGTCTGTGTCATTCAGTAATTTGGCCACCGCACGGGCCCGCACTACACCGCCTATATCGGGGGATACAACTACCGGGTTTTCGATATTACGGCGACGCATATCATCGAGTAATATCGGTGTGCCGAAGGCGTTGTCTACCGGTACGTCGAAGAAACCCTGAATTTGCTCCGCATGCAGGTCAATGGTCAACACTCGATCAACGCCTACATTGGATAAAAAGTCAGCAACAACTTTTGCTGTAATCGGCACGCGAGCTGAGCGTACACGTCGATCTTGACGGGCATAACCAAAATAGGGGATGACAGCGGTTATACGACCGGCTGATGCGCGACGAAAGGCGTCGATCATCACAATTAATTCCATCAGGTTGTCATTAGTAGGGGCGCAAGTGGATTGAATAATGAAAACGTCTGAACCACGGACGTTTTCGTGCACTTCAACGCTGATCTCACCATCACTGAAGCGTCCGACGCTGGCGTGACCCAATTTGGTGTAAAGTCTATCGGCTACTTTTTGAGCAAGTTCTGGTACTGCATTTCCAGCGAAAAGCTTCATGTCCGGCAAGGTCTTATCCTCAGTGCGTTATATATGAAAGTGGCTGGGGTAGCTGGATTTGAACCAGCGCATGGCGGGATCAAAACCCGCTGCCTTACCGCTTGGCTATACCCCAATAAAATCTTTAAATCGACCCAATTACCTAGGTATCTTTTCAACGTGACTGAGCTTTAAAAGCATCTAAAGCCGTGTGCAGCGTTGAGCGACTCACACCATTGGCTACAAAGCTGACACTGCCCTTGGGAAGTTTTGCTTGTAGTGCTAAGGCTAATTTTTGCGTGTCTAGTACCGCAAATAAGCAGGCCCCGGTGCCGGTCATCCGTGACGGCGCGTATTCTACCAACCAGCGTAATGTGTTTGCAACATTCGGGTAGCGTTTACAGACTAATTCCTGACAATCATTGTGTGTTTGTGCAAAATCATAAGCATCGAAGCTGATTTTCGGGGTCGATCTGGGTAATTCTACGGCGCTAAATATCTCAGCAGTCGATACGTGGCAGTCGGGAAACACCACCAGATAAAATTTTTGTGGAATATCTACTGGATAGAGTTGCTCACCCACGCCTTCGGCAAAAGCCGTATTGCCAGCAACAAATATCGGCACGTCTGCGCCTAATTGCAAACCCAGTTCGCTTAGCTGGGTATCGTTTAGTTTACAGTTCCATAGGAAATTGAGCGCCACTAGGGTAGTGGCTGCGTTGGATGAACCGCCGCCAATGCCTCCCCCCATGGGTAGACGTTTTTTTAAATGGATTTTACAACCTTGTCCGATCTTCGCTTCTTTTTGTAATAAAAGGGCGGCTTTGACAATGAGGTTATCTTGATGGGCAACACCCTCAATGGAGGTCATCAGTTCGACATTTGCCCTGTCGTTAATCTCAAAAGCGAGTTTGTCCCCGTAATCAAGTATCTGAAACAGGCTTTGTAGTTGATGATACCCACTGGCATAGCGACCATTGATATGTAAAAAAAGGTTGAGCTTAGCCGGGCTTGGCCACCAGTTTAGTTGTTGATCCATTCATCGACCCTAATGATTATTGTGTTTTTTGTATCGCTATTCTTTAGCACTATTTTATGGGGTAACCATAGTTGATCGCCAGCATCCTTATCCAGTAACTGGTAGTTGCCGTAGGTGATCAACCAGGCAGAGCAGGCCAGACATTGGGGTTGAATTTGCTCTACCCAGCCTTGGGGGCTAGTCAGTAGCTTATCGTTGCTACTAATCTGACCTTTTATCCACTTTGGGAAATGGGCGACAGGGATTTGCCAGCCGGTAATGCGCCAAATAAGTTGGCCAGGATCACTGTCTTGGTAGTCTTTGCCATCCACCTCAAGTTGGTGGTGAGCGGACTGTCCACGCATTTCTAGTAGGGACGTACCCAGCACTGAGCTCAGTTTTAGTTCATAGTTATCTGTTTCTTGAGACCAGTTCAAACTGGCACTGAATTTTTTTTCCGGGCTTTTGAAACCGAGACGACCCTCAATTTGCCAGTTTTGTAGGGCAGCTAACTGGGCCTGATGTTGTTCACTGCTTTTAATTTGCGGTAAGGGAGGTGAACTCACACAGGCGAACAAGAGGCTGATTAAAGTCAATACAGCACTAGTTTTTAATATTTGAAGATGAGGCACGGCATTAGCAACAAAGGAATAAGTGGTGCATATGGAAACATACAACCGTCTTTGCTTTCAATAGTTTTGCCTTTTGCGTACAATGCGTGCCTCTTTAAGCCTTTATTTATCTAGCCAATCAAACAGTTATCTGCATGACTTTAATCGCCTTTGGCATCAATCATAAAACTGCACCCATCGAATTACGTGAAAAAGTCGCGTTTTCCCCTGATGTATTGGTGCACGCCTTGGCCTCTCTTGCCGCTAAAACCGGGGCCCATGAGTCGGTAATTGTTTCGACCTGTAATAGAACAGAGATCTATGCCCAAGCAGAGCATATGGACAGTCAGACTATTCATCATTGGTTGGCGAATTTCCATTCACTTGATCCCCTGGCTTTGAGCGAAAACAGTTACCATTATGCTCAACAAGATGCAGTCAAGCATATTATGCGCGTAGCCTGTGGCTTAGATTCGATGATATTGGGCGAGCCCCAGGTATTAGGGCAGGTCAAACAAGCCTATACCGATGCTAAAAAATCAGGCTTGGTCAAACGTGAATTTGAACGGCTGTTCCAAAACACATTTTCAGTGGCGAAAAAAGTACGCAGTGAAACAGAAATTGGCGCCAATGCAGTGTCGGTGGCCTATGCGTCGGTGCAATTGGCTAAGCATATATTTTCCTCTTTGGAAAAAAGTAAGGTATTGCTGATCGGCGCCGGTGAAACCATTGAGTTAGTGGCAAAACACTTATATCAGCAGAATGTTAGAAAACTAACGGTGGCAAACCGTACTCTGGCAAAGGCATCGTTAATAGCAGAACCATTGGGCGCAAACGTACTGACTCTGGCGCAAATTCCCCATAATCTAAAAGACGCGGACATTGTGATCAGCTCTACCGCCAGCCAATTACCCATTTTAGGCAAGGGCATGGTAGAAAGTGCGCTCAAAGAAAGGCGTTACAAGCCCATGTTCCTAGTTGATTTGGCGGTGCCCAGAGACATTGAAGGGGAAGTCGCCGAGCTAGATGATGCTTATTTATATACGGTGGATGATTTACAGCAGATTGTAGAAAAGAATCTGGCATCCAGGCAGGATGCTGCCAAACAAGCTCAGCAGATGATTGATCAGCAAGCCATGGAGTTTATGCAATGGCGTGAGGCACAGTCATCCATTGATGTATTACGTGACTTTAGGCAGCAGAGTGAATCCCAGCGGGATTCCTTGGTTACTAGAGCCTTAAACCAATTGGCAGAGGGCAAGGACCCAGAACAGGTATTAAATGAGTTAGCCAACAAACTGACCAACACCTTAATTCATTCACCCACTAAGGCCCTTAAAAAGGCGGCACATGATCAAGATGATCAAGGCTTGGCCTTTTTGAAAAAATCTTTGGGTCTGGCCTCGGATAATGGGACAAATTAGCTATAACTTGCCTACGGGCAATTAAAACGGCAATAAGTGAATAATTAATTGCAGTAAGCAACAGAACATACCCAAAATTATTTGATAATCGGTTTTGACGGGATAACACCCGTCTGTTTAGCAGGAATAAAATGAAGATATCGGTACAACATAAATTAGAGTCATTAGATGAACGTTATGAGGAGGTTCAAGCCCTCCTGAGTGATGCACAAACCATTGCGGACCAAGACAAATATCGGGCACTCACCAAGGAATACTCGCAACTTGAAGATGTGGTGAAGTGTTTTCGCGACTATCAAAGTGCTCAGGTAGATTTTGCCTCTGCTCAGGAAATGATGCAGGAAGATGACGCAGAGATGCGTGAGATGGCCCAGGAAGAATACAAATCGTCTAAAAAACAGATCGAGCAGCTAGAAAGTGATCTGCAAATATTGTTGCTTCCCAAAGATCCAAATGATGAAAGTAACTGCTTTATCGAAATTCGCGCCGGAGCTGGCGGTGACGAAGCGGCTATTTTTGCCGGTGACTTATTTCGTATGTACAGCCGCTATGCGGAAACTCAGGGCTGGAAGGTTGAAGTGGTCACCACCAATCACGGAGATCACGGCGGCTATAAAGTGGTGATTGCCAACATCATTGGAGCGGGTTCCTATGGCGTGATGAAATTTGAATCAGGGGGGCATCGGGTGCAAAGGGTACCGGAGACTGAATCTCAGGGACGTATTCATACCTCAGCCTGTACCGTGGTGGTGATGCCGGAGATCCCCGATTCAGAGGCCATTGAGATCAACAAAGCCGATCTAAAAATTGATACTTTTCGTGCATCAGGTGCCGGTGGGCAGCACGTTAACAAAACTGACTCGGCCATTCGCATTACCCATGTGCCATCGGGTATTGTGGTGGAGTGTCAGGATGAGCGCTCACAGCATAAAAATAGAGCTAAGGCGATGGCAATATTGCAGTCCCGTCTTAATCAATTAGAAGAAGAAAAGCGCCAGGCTGAAGAAACCACAACCCGTCGTAGTTTGGTGGCCAGTGGGGATCGCTCTGAGCGCATTCGCACCTATAACTTCCCCCAGGGCAGGGTAAGTGATCATCGTATCAACCTGACTCTGTACAGTTTGGACGATATCATTGCCGGCGATCTTAATGCCATATTGGAACCCATCAGACAAGAACACCAGGCCGATTTACTGGCTTCTCTTTCTGATGACGTATAAGGGCTGAGCGTTATCGTTAAACCCATGCCAGAGCCAGTGCATACGATTGAGCAGTTACTGGCCTGGGCCATCGGCCAGCTAACTGAGTCTGACTCAGCTGCCCTGGATAGTCGTTTGTTGTTGGCTCACTGTTTGCAATGTGAAACAATTTATCTACTTACCTGGCCTGAAAAACAGGTTAGCGCCGCTTTAACTGCACAATTCAAGCAAATTCTTGCCCAACGTCAACAGGGACATCCCATTGCCTATCTGCTTGGTTACCGGGATTTTTGGAGCCTAAGGTTGAAAGTATCTGCTGCCACACTCATTCCCCGTCCGGAAACTGAGTTACTGGTGGAAAAAGCGCTGGAATTACCGTTGGCGGAAGACGCAGCAGTGTTGGACCTAGGTACCGGTACCGGGGCAATTGCCCTTGCCCTTGCCAGTGAGCGAGCCAATTGGCAGCTCAGCGCAATTGAGCAAAATGTGGATGCTGTGGCCTTAGCCTTAGAGAATGCTGTGGCCAATAATCTGCCTCAGGTGAATATTATGCACAGTGACTGGTTTGGCAGCCTTGGGACAAAACGCTTCGACCTTATTGTCAGCAATCCTCCCTATGTGGAAGATGACAGTCCTTATATGTCCCAAGGGGATGTGAGGTTTGAGCCAAAGCGTGCATTGGTATCTGGCTCTGATGGGCTGGATGATATACGGATTATTGTCGGACAAAGTAAAGACCATCTAAATACCAATGGCTGGCTAATGCTGGAGCATGGTTATGAGCAGGGCGCACAAATAAGACAATTATTTGCTAGTTATCAGTTTACGGACATTCAAACCGTTAGGGATTTAAACAGCCTGGAGCGTGTTAGTCTGGCGCAATATCCATAGGCATTGCAACGGCCTATGACAGTTACTTTGGGATGATATTTTTAAAACAAAGTTTTAATCACAAGTATGACTTAAATAGGAAAGTTGATGTTCGACGAAATCTTGTTTGCCGAAGACATTGAAGAAGAGCGTATCGAAGATTGTGGAAAGTAGAAGATTCTGATCGTCGATGATGAACCCGAAGTTCATGCTGTTACTAATACCAATCGCCACAAGTAATTGCGCACTCAAAAAGCACCATGAATTCTGGAATGATAGAGGTTATCCCCGGGGCATTGCTGGCGAGGATATTCATATTTACTCTCGAATTACTGCCCTTGCAGATGCCTATGGGGCCATGAGATCTAAGCGTCGTGATAAGGACGCCTGGCCAGTTTAACAAGTATTGGCAAACATTATTGAGCAAAGGACAGAGCAATTTGCCCCGCAACTGTTAGATATCTTGCAAAGCAATATTGATAAAATTGAGCAGATTATGAAGGCTAACCCTGATCCAGAAAAAATCTGCAGCCAAAAAAGTAATTAGAATAAATATTAAAGGAAAGCAACTATGTACACCGCCATTAAACACATCCACTTAAGCTTAATTGTCATTAGCGTGTTGTTATTTATTCTGCGCTTTGTGTGGACTATTAACCAGTCGCAGATGGTGGAAAAGATGTGGGTGAAAATAGTGCCTCATGTGGTCGACACAGTGTTACTGCTTAGCGCCCTGACTTTATGTGTTTTGATAAGCCAATATCCCTTGGTTGATGCTTGGTTAACTGAGAAGATGCTGGGTTTGGTAATGTATATATTTATGGGGACTATCGCCTTAAAGACGGGCAAAACTGGTTTTATGCGTTCAGTGGGCTTTGTAGGGGCGCTAAGTTGGTTGGCGTTTATGGCGGTTATCGCCATCACCAAGCAACCGCTACTTTTTGTCTAGTCTAGTATTGCCCAGGGTAGGATAGGGCCCGGTGGCAGGCATCTGATTAGCTTATGACAAAATATTAGTCATTAAAAGGTAAAGCTTAAGCCCAATATACCGATAAAAACATTGTGAGGGTGAATGATGATTTTATTGAGGTTAAGAGGTGTGTAAGCTTAAACAGGCGATTGCGGAAAACGATATATTGAGCGCCGGTTTATGGCTTGCTCATACGTTTACTTCAGGTGAAAAATTTGATGTGGCTCACTACCAGTCTGTATTATCTGGGTGGGTAAGGCAGGCCAAAGTAACGGCAAATATCGATGAGCCCGACGAAGCAGCCTTTGGGCGTTTTATCACCTTCTTTTATGTTGATTTAGCCTTTAGTGGTGATGAAAAAAATTATTTCAGCTGCAAATATAGCCTGTTAAATCAAGTCATAGATTATCGAACGGGCATTCCGGTCAGTTTGGCCATTGTTTTCCAATCTCTTGCTAAGCAGCTTGGCTTTGATGTGCAAGGTGTCAATTTTCCCGGGCATTACATAATGCGCTATCAAGTTACCCCTGAGCGCAGTTTATATATCGATCCACTTAATGGGAAGTTTCTCTCTCCCTGGGATCTAGAGCAACTATATTTCAATATTTTAAGGGAAATTGACGACGAAAAAATGCCTCAGGAAGCCCTTGTACCTGCCGAATGCGACGAGAGCGTTATGCGTTTGTTGCATAACCTGAAGGCCTCATATATCAATGAAAAAGAGTTCAGTAAGGCCTTGTTGGCCGTTGAATTATTGGTGGCCCTTAGACCTGATGACCCTTACGAGCGACGTGATCGGGGGTTTCTTTTACACCAATTAGACTGTACCCAGGTAGCGATTGCTGATTATGAGTATTTTATCCGGCGCTGTCCTAAAGACCCCGCTAATCAGCTACTTGAAGCCCAGATACGGCAGTTAAACGATCATCCCGCCGTTGTGCTTCATTAGTACCTTCAGTAGTACTTTCGCTCTAAGATGTTATTCACTCAGTACTTTATAAATCGCCTGAGTTAACTTGCTGAGTTGCTGTGGTGTGATGATATAGGGCGGCATAATGTACACCAACTTAGCAAAAGGCCGGATCCATACCCCCTCAGCAACAAACTTACGCTGCAAGCTCGCCACATCCACCGGTGTTTTGCATTCCACCACGCCGATTGCTCCAAGTACCCGCACATCGACGACAGCTGGAAGCATCAGACAAGCTGCAAGTTCAGCTTTTAATTGCATTTCAATATTAGCGACCTGAGATTGCCACTGGTTTTCAGCAATAATATCTAAACTGGCGTTAGCCACTGCACAGGCCAGTGGGTTACCCATATAGGTTGGGCCATGCATAAATACCCCGGGATCTCCCTGACACACACCTTGAGCCACATCTTCAGTGCACAAGGTGGCTGCCAGAGTCATATATCCTCCCGTCAATGCCTTGCCGACACACATTATATCCGGGCTAATATCCGCATGTTCACAGGCAAAAAGCTTACCAGTACGTCCAAAGCCGGTGGCAATCTCATCGCAAATAAGTAGCAGACCATAGTCGTCGCACAATTGGCGACAACGTTTTAGATATTCCGGGTGGTAAATACGTATGCCACCGGCATTTTGCACTACGGGCTCAATCACCAATGCGGCCAGGTCCTTATGATGCTCTTCAATCAATTCCTGCATGGCCTGAATATCGTCTTCGTTCCACTGCTTATCAAAACGGGTTTGCGGTGCTGGGGCAAAAATTTGTTGGGGCAGGACCTGACTAAATAAGCTGTGCATGCCGTTGATGGGATCGCACACCGACATCGCCGCAAAGGTATCACCGTGATAGCCATTGCGGGGGGTGATAAATTTGTGTTTACGGGTATTTCCCTGACACGCCCAATACTGCAGGGCCATTTTCATGGCTACTTCTACCGAGACTGAGCCAGAATCGGCCAAAAATACTCTATCCAGGCCGGCTGGACTCATTTCAACCAGTTTGCGACATAAATCTACCGCCGGTTTATGCGTCAGCCCACCAAACATCACATGTGAAAATTGATCGATTTGTTTCTTGGCAGCTGCATTGAGCGCAGGATGATTATAGCCATGGATCGCCGTCCACCAGGACGAAACGCCATCAATTAACTTCTCCCCTGAGGCCAGGTCTATAAACACACCTTTTGCACCGGTCACTACATAACAAGGCAGGGGATCAATTGCCGAAGTGTAGGGGTGCCAAATATGTTGTTGATCGAAGGCTAAATTAATTTGAGACTGAGTGGTCAATATTTGCTCGCTTGTAAAGTTATAAAATTAAATTGAGTTGACAATGTATTCATCCCGCATAGACTAACCCGTATAAAAATGATGTAAAGGATCAAAAATGTCGGTAACTGGCCAAACAGCAACTAGTACTAACAAAAGCACAGAACTTCGTCATGATTGGACCGTAGACGAAGTGAACGCCTTATACGACTTGCCTTTTAATGATCTGCTGTTTAAATCTCAGTGTGTACATCGTCAGCACTTTGATCCCAATCAGGTGCAAGTCAGCACCTTACTATCGATTAAAACCGGCGCCTGCCCGGAAGATTGCAAATATTGTCCGCAAAGCGCCCGTTACGATACCGGTCTGGAAAAAGAACGTCTGTTGGAGATTTCAAAGGTGATCGAGCGAGCCAAAGAAGCCCGGCAGGCCGGCTCTACTCGTTTTTGCATGGGTGCAGCCTGGCGCAACCCCCGGGACAGGGATATGCCTTATGTAATAGATATGGTCAAAGAAGTTAAAAAGCTTGGTTTAGAGACCTGTATGACTTTGGGCATGTTGAGTCGTGAGCAAGCTACTGCCTTGCAGCAAGCTGGACTGGATTATTACAATCATAACCTGGATACCTCTCCGGAATTCTATGGGGATGTGATCACTACTCGTACCTATCAAGACAGACTGGACACACTGGCCAATGTGCGGGAGTCCGGTATGCATGTGTGTTCGGGGGGGATCGTGGGCATGGGCGAAAGCCCATCAGATCGCTCGGGATTACTGGTACAACTGGCAAACCTCGAACATCACCCAGAAAGCGTACCAATCAATATGTTGGTTAAAGTAAAAGGTACGCCGATGGAGAATGTCGAAGACTTAGACGCCTTTGCCTTTATTCGCACCATAGCCGTGGCGCGGATCATGATGCCTAAGTCTTTTGTGCGTTTATCTGCCGGACGTGAAGCCATGAACGAACAGATGCAGGCCATGTGTTTTATGGCCGGTGCCAATTCAATATTTTATGGCTGCAAACTACTGACCACCTCTAACCCTGAAACTGACCAAGATGTGATGTTGTTTAAAAAGCTGGGGATTAACTCTAAGCAAACTCGCGATTATTCAGACGAAGCCCATGCGACGGCCTTGCTTGAAGAAATTGAGGATAAGCAAAAACCTGAATTGTTTTATGACGCTATGGCTAAAAATGCAAGTAGCTCAGCAGAGACAGTCCCCGTTTAAACGCGAGCTAATATGGCCTTTGATTTTATCTCCAGCGCTCTGACTGAGCGCCGCGAGCAATCTTTATTTCGTCGCAGACAGTGTATAGAGGCATCAACTGGCACCCTGATAAAGGTGGACGGCCAGCACTACATTAATTTTGCCAGCAATGACTATCTTGGCATGCGCCAGTCAATGGCGGTTATGCAAGGCTGGGTTGACGGTGTTTCTGAGTTTGGCGGAGGGAGTGGGGCATCAGCACTCGTGACCGGCTATACCCAAGCACACCAAGCACTGGAAAACTATCTTGCTGAGGCGCTAGGTCGTGAACAGGTATTGTTATTTAACTCCGGCTTTGCCGCCAATCAGGCTATTTGCCAGGCTTTGTTTAAAGACTCGAATGGGCCAGCCGGCAGCATTGTGGCAGATAAACTGATACATGCTTCACTGATTGATGGGGCATTGGCCTCAGAGGCTAAGTTCCTGCGCTATCGCCATAACGACCTCAACCATCTGCAGCAACAATTGACTAAAACCAGTGGTGATACCCTCGTTGTGACGGAAGGGGTATTCAGCATGGATGGTGATCAAGCGCCCTTGTTGGATATGTTGCCGCTTGTTGATGCTCATCAGGCTTGGCTTATGTTGGATGACGCCCACGGTTTCGGGGTGCTGGGTGAAACGGGTATGGGCTGTGCTGAGGCAGCTGGTTTGTCACAACAACAATTGCCGGTTTTGATGGCCACTTTTGGTAAAGCCATCGGCACAGCCGGTGCGTTTGTCGCCGGTAGCCGTGAACTCATTGATTATCTAAGTAACTTTGCCCGTCATTATATTTACAGTACGGCGATGCCACCGGCTCAGGCAACGGCTACCTTGGCCAGCCTTAAGGCAATTCGAACGGGTACACCGAGATTTTGCTTACACGAAAATATTCAGCTATTTAAACAACTTGCTAGCGCCGCTGGGATCAAGTTGATGTTATCCGACAGTCCAATTCAACCGGTCATAGTGGGGAATGCTGAAGAAGCAGTGGCCGCCAGTGAGCGTTTAAAATCCCTGGGTATTTGGGTCTCCGCTATTCGTTATCCAACGGTTCCTAAAGGCACTGACAGGTTACGCGTCACCATTGGGGCTAATCATCAGGCAGAAGATATCATTGCTCTGGTAGACGCCTTACAGCTTGCATTACGTGACCTTAAAAGTTGTAGCTCGATTGTAAGTGGGTGTCTGGATGCAAACTAGTGAATTTAGTATTGATAACAAGGCACGTGTTGCTCGCCAGTTTAGCCGGGCGGCCCCACGCTATGATCAGGCTGCACAAGTACAGGTAGATATAGCCTTTGATGCCATGCAATTACTGGGTGAACGCTATTCCCGCCTCTTGGACATTGGCTGCGGTACTGGAAGGATTAGCCGGCAACTCGCGCCAAGGTGTGAAAAACTATTAGCGATGGATTTGGCTGAGGGCATGTTGTCGTTTGCCGCCAGGCAAGTGGATGAAAACTCAGATAATATAAACTGGTTACAGGCCGATGCTGAAAATCTACCCTTGTTGGACCATTCTCTTGACGGCGTATTCTCCAGCATGGCCTTGCAATGGTGCCCGAATATTCAACAGGTTTGCCAGGAAATTTACCGGGTGCTTAAGCCCAATGGTCAAGCTGTACTGGCGATACTGGGTGATGGCTCGATGCGGGAATTACAACAATGTTGGCTAAGCCTGGATAGTCAGCGCCATGTTAACCAGTTTCATAAGCTAGTTAATTGGCAACTGACGGCAAAGGCGCTTGGCTTTGAGGTGCAAAGTTCAGAGCAAAGCTATATCACCTGGCATCGCAACGTCCGTGAACTACTGGGGTCAATTAAGGCCATTGGTGCCAATGTGGTCACGCAAACGGGCAATCATGCTGTTATCAGCCGAGCAAACTTGCAGGCTTTACAGCATAACTACCAGCAACGTTTTGCTGTTAAGGGCCAACTGCCCCTGAGTTATCGGGTGTTTTTTTTGCACCTGACTAAAAGTTAAAAAATAAATGTTAAAGACTAAAATTCACCACAAATCATTTTTTATCACCGGTACGGATACGGAAGTAGGTAAGACCTTTATTAGTCAGGCCTTACTTGAGGCGTTTAATGTCCGGGGTTTAAGCACTGCCGCTTATAAACCCGTAGCCGCTGGCTGTGAGCAAACATCACAGGGACTGCGCAACGACGATGCCTTGTTATTGCAGGCGGCCAGTAGTATCGAACTCAGTTATGATGAGGTTAATCCCATTGCATTAGCCGAACCGGTTGCCCCCCATTTGGCTGCACAACGACTAAAACAGCGCCTGAATCTACAAGATATTACTGAGGGCTTTACCCATCTACAGAACAAACACGTGGATCTGCTCTTGGTAGAAGGGGCAGGGGGCTGGCGCCTACCTCTTGGAGAGAATGAATCGGGTAAACAACAGTTTTTGTCTGACTTTGCTATCACCCATAAGATCCCGGTGATATTGGTTGTGGGCATGCGTTTGGGCTGCCTAAATCATGCCTTATTAACTGCCGAAACTATTCAAAACGACGGACTACAAATAGCCGGTTGGGTGGCAAATCAATTGCATGGAGACATGCCCTACTTACAGGAGAATATTGCTAGTCTCAAAGCAATGCTTGCAGTGCCCTGTCTCGGGATAGTACCAAAGTTAACACGGCCGGAAAGTGCGCCTCTGTTTCTGGATTTGTCAGCCTTGGGACTTTAGCTAGCTTTTTACTTACTTAATACGCTAGCCAGTCTCAAACGCTTTAACTGCTATGCTTTAAAAGTTGCGATTTTTCAATCAGTGTGCAATCTTTAGCATATTAGCAGGTAACAGACTTACAATTCTCTAATCGCCGGTGAGATGGCATTTTCTGATGACAAGGTAGTAAAAATTTCCAGCTTTGGAAGACCTTATTAGATAGTGTCTGTTTTCCAGATGATCATCAGCATTTCGAGTGGAACGAAATAATGCCTTCCCTGTTTCGCAAGATGGCAGGAATGCCCCTGATTGGCAGTTTTTTTACCGCCAGCGTCCCTGAATCTTTAGCCGACGATTTCGCTTATTTTAGTTTTCCTAAGATATCTCCGAAAGTCCCACGCTGAGAACTAGCTCCACTTGATTTACTGATGATCCCCGCCTATTCAAAAAAACCGCAACTTGCTGAAAAATTCTTATTGTTCCTGTCTGGTGAAGATATTCAAGCGGAGCTAAATGAAAAACTGCAAATGTTTCCGGCAAATATTAATGCCAAGGTACGGGGGGACTATTTTACCAAATATGGTTCAGCAACGTTGATCACCGCAGAAGGCACTACTCAGTTTTTTGACCGGGATACGTCGTTCAAAACCAGTAAATCAGTATTACCAATATTGGCTGATTTCATGCCCATAAAGATGCTAACCGGGTTACTGCTCAGTTAGAAAGTGCCCGATTAAAAGGGCTATTTAACAGAAGTGGTATTAATTAATTGCCGTTAAAGTGCCTTAGCAATACCAACTAAGTTTCTTGTGTCCTTAGTGTTGAGATGCTCTGCAGTGCCTTTAATCTCGCTTCAATATCATGAATGGGCAAGGATAGGATCAGCTCATCCACCTGTGTATGGTCAATAAATATCTCCAATTGATGCTTCGTGCTTTTCTCAGACCCTACAACGGAAAATTGTAGAGTGTGTTCAATCATGGCTTTTTCCGCAGGTGTCCAATAGGCCTGCATATCATCTACCGGTTGGGCAAAGGGTTTATTTACGCCTCGGATGAGATTGATAAATTGCTGCTGAACGGAGGTGAATAAATATTCCGCTTCCTGATCCGTATCCGCTACGACCGCCATCACCCCTGCCATTACATAGGGTTTTTGCAGTTGAGCAGAAGGCTTAAATTGGCTGCGGTATAATTCAATGGCTGCGTGTAATTGATCCGGCGCAAAGTGTGAGGCGAAGGTGTAGGGTAAACCCAGCTGTGCGGCGAGCTGGGCACTGTATAAACTAGAGCCGAGCATCCACAAGGGCACATTACTATTGGCACCAGGGATGGCGAAAACTTGCTGTTCGGCCTGTGTTGCTCCGAGTAAGCGTTGTAACTCCTGAATATCTCGAGGGTAGTCATCAACGTTGCTGTTTAGATTGCGTCTAAGTGCCCTGGCGGTTTGCATATCGGTGCCGGGTGCTCTACCAAGACCTAAATCTATACGGTCTGGGAAAAGTGCTTCTAAGGTGCCAAATTGCTCAGCGATGACCAGTGGAGAATGGTTGGGCAGCATAATCCCCCCGGCTCCAATGCGAATTTTTTTGGTTACTGCGCCGATATTTGCAATGACTACTGCGGTGGCCGAACTTGCCACCCCTCGCATGGCATGATGTTCCGCCAGCCATACGCGATGGTAACCACATTGCTCGGCTTTGACTGCCATTCGTTGGGTGTTTTCCAAGGCTTCGGTGATTGTATGTCCATCGGCAATAGGTGCCAGGTCAAGGAGTGAGAAGGGGAACATTGTTATCCGAATATGTGAGTGCCATTAATAGTGGTATTTGGGGGCGAAGGTAGGGTAATACAAGGCAAAAGACCGTGCTGCATAAAACAGCACGGCCACTTTTTTTAGTAACTACGTCAACTAGATATTAACCGCCGCTATCTTTTTTTCCGCCGCTTCTCGCGCCGCATTAGGATCGTTATCGGTTGGATCATCGCTGGGGTATAACTCATTCATTGGCAGGGATTTGCCATTGTTTTGCACTATGCGTACATGAAAACGTTTTAACCTGCGTGGCTCGGGTACGCCGCAGCTATGAGCAATAACCTCCACCTCATGCACCATGCTCTTACAATATTCCGCAACTCTAACGGCCTTATTACTTGGATCTAAACCTTTTTGCAGGCGTTTATTGTGGGTGGTTATACCTGTGGGGCAGGTGTTCTTATTACATTTAAATGACTGAATACAGCCTAAAGCGAACATAAAACCTCTAGCTGAAACGACAAAATCTGCGCCAGAGGCCAGGGCCCAGGCGACTTCAGAGGGCGTTATTAGTTTGCCTGAGGCAATGATCCGGATGCGGTCATCCAGACCATGTTGTTTGATAATATCCCTTACCAGGGGCAAAGATTCTTTGATAGGCACACCCACGTTATCCATTAGTGACATGGGCGCCGCGCCTGTACCGCCGTCGGCGGAATCTATGGTGATAAAATCAGGGGCGCTGTCAGGTCCTCTTTTAAGGATCTCCTGCATCAGGTTTTCGTACCACTTGAAAGAACCGGCCACGGCCTTAAAGCCCACTGGTTTGCCCGTTATCTCGCGCACTTTAGCAATAAAGTCGAGTAACTCTGCGTTACTGTTTATTTCGGGGTGACGGTTAGGAGAAATGGAATCTTCGCCTTCGGGAATGCCTCTGATCTCAGCTATTTTCTTTGTGACTTTCGCCCCGGGAAGAATGCCCCCTTTGCCAGGTTTGGCTCCTTGAGATAATTTCACTTCGAACATTTTGACTTGCTCATGAGCGGCGACTTGTTTGAGCTTATCTTCATTTAAGGAGCCATCGTCGTTACGGATGCCGTATTTTGCGGTGCCAATTTGAAATACGATGTCACAGCCGCCCTCTAAGTGGTAGGGACTGAGTCCACCTTCACCGGTATTCATCCAGCAATTGGCCATCTTTGCCCCCTTAGATAAGGCCCTTACAGCTGGAGTGGATAATGCGCCGTAACTCATGCCTGAAATATTAAATAAGGACTTTGCGGTGTAGGGGTGACGACAATTAGGCCCTATTTCGCAGGGCATCGTTGGCGCTGAATCACTTTCCAAGGTGGGAAAGGGGCAGTTAACAAACATCGGTAAGCCGGGCTCCTTGAGGTATTTACTCGAGCCAAAAGCGATGGTGGTATCACGACCTTTTGAGGCCAGGTGTACCCAGTCACGCTCCGCGCGATTAAAGGGCAGTTCTTCTCTGTCCATGGCAAAAAAGTATTGACGCAAAAATTCACCGAGTTCTGAGAGAATATGACGCATATGCCCTATGACGGGATAGTTTCGTAATACCGCATCACTGGTTTGCATACGATCACGAATGAATATGATCACCAGGAATAAAAATAGACTGCCAATGAACATGACAAAGAGTGTGGCAAAAAGGTCGAGGGCATCCACCACGAAGGTAGGTAGCATATTCATGAGTATGTTCCTGTCTGGTTGGGCCTGGCGAATACCAAGCGTAGTAAATAATGTCATTATAATAGGTGACAGAGTCTAAACGTTAATGCACCGTTATAGTGGCTCTGAACGTTCCATTTTTGACTTCTATAGGCTAAAGACAGGAATAGGCTGCTAAATCTTTCTTATTAAATTTAGGGCTTTGTAGTTAAGTATTCGGATAACACTTCACCGGGCTGTATTTCTAGCTGTGTATTGCCAATAAATATTACTCCAGGCAGCTCTCCTGATAATTGTAATGTATCAGCTTGGCGAATAAGCGCAGTACCTTCACGGATGCCGATCACTGGCATAGCAGGATTGAGAGTGCAAAACTCCTCAATGCGCTCGGCCCGTGTCTCGCCATTATGTCCGGGCGGCTGATAGTCGCTGTAATGAGGGTTGAGTTGAAAGGGCACGAAATTTAATGCCGCAAAGGACGGTGGCTGGACAATTGGCATATCATTGGTGGTGCGAATACTGTTACCGCAGATGTTAGCTCCTGCGCTCCAGCCAATATAAGGCGTACCATTACGGACTTTTTGTTGGATTTCTGCCAAGAGGTTGTGTTGATACAACTTATTCAATAAATTAAAAGTGTTACCGCCACCAATGACAATTGCCTTGGCTTCTTTTATTGCTGTAACCGGATCATCTAATTGATGAATACCGGTGACTTGATATTGAGTTAAAGCACGTTGTACCTTGGCCGTGTAACTATCCCAGTCAATAGTTACCCCAGCGAAGGGAATGAATAATAGTTGCCGAATGTCGCCTAGGTGAGTGGAAATCATCTGCTGGGCATGTTGCAGATAATTTTCACTGCCACATCGTGAACTACTTAACATTAATAGTTTCAAAAATAAAATCTCTGGTTTAACTGGACGCATCATTATAGAGAGATAGAATAAGCTTTCCCAGAAGTAGTATCCCTGGATTTTCAAATTCAACAATAAGGTGTAGATAAATGGCGGATAAATTATCGTCAGTGCTTTTTGTGTGCTTAGGCAATATATGTCGATCTCCCACTGCAGAGGCAGTTTTTAATGGTAAAGTGCTACAGAGTGGCTTAAATATTTATGTGGATTCAGCCGGTACTCATGGATATCACGATGGTGCTAAACCAGACCAACGCTCACAAGACGTTGGCGAGCTTCGCGGTTATAGCTTTGTGGGATTGAAATGTCGTAGAGTCGACCCGACGGACTTTACGGAATTCGAATATATCATCGCCATGGACAATGAAAACTACCATAATCTTATAGGGAATTGCCCAAGCGAATTACAACATAAAATTTCACTATTTATGAGCCATAGTGAACAGGAAGAACAAGAAATTCCTGACCCCTATTATGGTGGGAAAGGCGGTTTTGAATATGTGCTGGATCTAATTGAGAGCGCGGCAGATGGATTGTTAGAGACAATTAAGTCTCGTGTTGACTAGACTAAACTTGCATCCATTAGAGCGGCGTAATTTGCTGATTTTAATGTCTCTACTATTGATTGTGAGTGCTGCCTTGGTGCTGATTGTTGATTTGAACAACCCGTTCAACAATCAGATTGAAAGACAAATTTTATTACAGTTACGTCTGCCAACAGTATTGACCGCGTTTATCGTGGGAGCCGGTCTGGCAGTGAGTTCTGCCAGTTTGCAGGTGTTGTTACGCAATCCCTTGGCCGACCCCGGCTTTATCGGTATTAGCAGCGGGGCAAGTTTGTGCGCCGCACTATTGCTGTTACTCGGTAGTGGATGGTCATTTGCCTATCTGCAGTACATTCTGCCTCTTTTTTGCTTTTTTGGTGCCATGCTTTCAACCTTACTTATCTATGCTATTTCCCGTCGAATGGCCGTGGGGAGTTCGGCGGTTATATTGGCGGGTATAGGGATTTCAACCATTAGTGGTGCCATCATTGCATGGTTGTATTTTTTCTCCGACGCCCAATCCATGCGTAATTTGGCCTTCTGGTTAATGGGCAGTTTGCACCAGGCCGATTGGTCTATTTTGTCGATTGCGCTGCCCCTGATGTTGCTTTTACTGGCCTACTCCTTACGTCAGGGCAAGAACCTCAATTGGTACTATTTTGGTGGCAGTACCGCGCAACTTGCCGGTTTGGATATTCAGATTTTTAATAAAAAAATGCTATTTGTTTGCGCACTTATGGTGGGTGTTTGTGTGTCCATCTCGGGATCAATTGCCTTCATCGGCCTGTTGGTACCCCATTTGCTGCGTAACTTTTTTGGCTTCGATAATCGTTTTATTTTACCGGCATCCGCTTTGTTGGGGGGCACCTTACTCATGTGGGTAGTGTTGTTGAGCAATAGTTTTGGCGGGATAAATGTGCCCGTATCCATGCTAACCGCAACTATCGGAGGTCCGGTTTTTTTATACTCAATTGCACGACTTGGGCGCAGAGCTTCGTAACATGCTGGATATAATAGACCTTAGTTTACCCAAGCGTTTGAGTGAGATAAATGTATCGGCACAAGCTGGACAAGTTGTCCATGTGCTAGGTGCCAATGGGGCAGGTAAATCAAGCTTGCTCTCGGTGCTGTCGGGCATGACGCCCTTCGATAGGGGAAGGATTGAAGTTCAGCATCAAAGTCTTGAGAGCTTTTCATTGCCCCAGCTTGCTTCCTTTAGATGTCTTCAAGAGCAACAGCAAAGCACGGCATTTTCCATTTCTGTACAAGAATCACTGGCCTTTTTTGCGCCTCAGCTGCTATTCCCGGAAATGTTGGAGCATGCACTCGAGATCGCCCCGTTTATGGATCGCAAGTTGGATGAACTCTCAGGCGGGGAAAGCCGTCGAGTGCAAATAGCACGAGCACTTTGGCAAATTTGGCCTGCCATTGAACGTGGTGAAGGTTTGCTCCTCTTAGACGAGCCTGTTCAGGGCCTGGATTTTCGCCATCAACACCTGTTGTTTTCACTATTGCAGCAACTTGCGCTGAAGGGCAACGTGATTATCGTCAATCATCATGACTTAAATCTCTGTCAGCAATATGCCCATCGGGTGTGGCTGATGAAGAAGGGCAAACTGGTTCTGCAAGGCTCGGTGGAGGAAGTTTTGCAAGATCGGGCGCTAGTCAGTGTGTTTGACTGTGAAATTCGTAGCATTATCGACGCTCAGGGAAATAAATTATTTCAAAGCTATCTAGCTTAATAAGGCTTATTAATGCTAAATGTTCATCTTCACCTGCCATAAAGTGACTACGTAAGTTAAAATCTGGCAAATTTTTCCAAAAATATTATTACAAGGATACACCGTGAGCCAGTGGCAACCTGATAGTTGGCGTCAAAAGCCAATATTGCAACAACCCCATTATGAAGATAAACAACACCTGCAAGATGTTGAGAATAAACTTAAGGGTTATCCTCCATTGGTGTTTGCTGCAGAAACTCGAGCCCTGCTCAAGCAGTTGGGAGACGTTTCCCAGGGTAAGGGCTTTTTGCTACAAGGTGGTGATTGCGCCGAGTCCTTCGATGAATTTAACGCACCTAAAATTCGCGATACGTTTAAAGTCATTCTGCAGATGGCCATTGTACTGACCTTTGCCGGACGTTGTCCGGTTACGAAAGTCGCCAGAATGGCCGGGCAATATGCCAAGCCACGTTCCGGCGACTTTGAAACGATTAATGGAGTGTCTTTACCTAGTTATCGGGGAGACATTATTAATAGCTCTGAATTTACCGAAGACGCTCGCAGGCCAGACCCCCAGCGCATGTTAGAGGCTTATCATCGTGGAGCCTCAACCCTCAACCTGCTTAGAGCCTTCGCCCAGGGCGGATTGGCGGATTTACATGAAGTCAATCGCTGGAATATGGCGTTTGTTGAGAACAATCCCCTCAAAGAACGTTATCAGGATATGTCTAAACGTATTCAGGACGCCCTTGAGTTTATGAATGTGATCGGGATTAACGCCAATAGTAATACGACTGTGCATGAAACCAGCCTATTTACCTCCCACGAAGCCTTGTTATTGCCCTATGAACAGGCGCTAACCCGCAATGATACATTGACCGATGATTGGTATAACTGTTCTGCGCATATGGTATGGATTGGTGAGCGTACTCGTCAATTAGATCATGCTCATATCGAGTTTTTCCGTGGTATTAATAATCCAATAGGGGTGAAAGTTGGCCCTACCATGCAGGAAGATGAACTTATTCAGCTGATTGATGCCCTGAATCCAAATAATATTCCTGGTCGTTTGACCTTGATTACTCGTATGGGCGCAGACAAGTTAGAACAGAATTTGCCAAAACTATTACGCAGGGTAAAACAGGAAGGACGTCATGTAGTATGGAGTTCCGACCCTATGCATGGCAATACTATTAAGGCAACTAGCGGTTACAAAACCCGTAATTTTGACGCGATCCTAAGTGAAATTCAGCAATTTTTTGCCGCGCACAAAGCTGAAGGGACACATGCGGGGGGCATTCATTTAGAGATGACCGGCCAGCATGTAACGGAATGCACCGGGGGAGCCTATCAAATCAGTGATGATGACTTGGCTCAAGCCTATAAAACCCAGTGTGATCCGCGACTAAACGCGGACCAAGTACTGGAAATGGCGTTTTTAGTGGCCGATCATTTGAAGAAAGGCCACTAGTCAATTCAAACTTAGTGGAGCATGTTAAGGCATGCTCCCTTATCCCTATGAGCAATAATTTCAAACGCTATATTAATAGATAGCAGTACAACATAAGATCCCGCCAGAAAGTCGCATTTTAACTCGGTAACAGACCTCAAGTTTTAGCAAAAATAAATATTTTCTTTGGCTAGACCTGCCACCAAATTGGAAGTTGGTTTGCTTGTCACTCAATTAGCAGGTGAATTTGGTGCGAGTCCCTTGTTCATTTCAGATAATAATTTTTGATGTGGAAAGATGTGCCTATCTTAAAATTCGGCAAATAACCGCGCTTTTGGAGCGGTGTTTACATAAGCCTTTAGATGTGATCAACTCACAAGGCGTTGGCAAGTTTCATAGCAAAGCGTAACGTCGATGGAATGCCGGTTGCCTTCATAGACGTTGCAATGCAGCTAGGGAGCTTGCTAGCTCTTCCCGAAGGGCGATACCAAAGTCGCTTACGTTGTAGCCGTAATACAGGTTAAAACACGCCGTGATTACGCTACTTTTGTTCATCGCTGAGTGAGCAGATATTTAGGTGGATTGGTACTATAGCGTTCCATCTTAATTACTGACCATTGTGCCCAATCCCACTGACACATTTTTGCCACCCATTGAGGTCTGTTAATAAAGTCTTCCCTCTGTGTGCTCTGTGGCAAAAACCAAAAGACAGTTCACCACCGAGATCATAGATTAAGATGGAATTGTATTAGCTCAAGCAGTAATGACCTTGTATAAAGAATCTTGATTGAAACCGCTGCAAAAAAGCCATAGAAAAAATCCAAGTTACTTATACTACCGGCCCTGCTAACGAGACTAGTTCTGCAACGCTTTTTGCTCAATTTCGCCGTGATATGGACAGGGCAGTGGAAGAGGGCAATGAACAGGAAGATTATGCTCAAGGTGATGCTCGAGCAGTATTAAAACAGGCAGAAAGTGTCATCTAGGCTGAGTATGAAGTGCCCTATCTATCCCACACGGCTATCGAGCCAATGAACTGTACTGCATGGGTAAACGGGTCAGAGATAGAAATATGATCTGGTCTACAAAATCCCCGACACCTTTGGCTATGAAAAAGAACAGGTAAAAGTTAACAATATGTACCTTGGCGGTGGTTTTGGGCGCAGAGCCATGCAGGACTACCCCCTTCAAGCCGTAAAATTGGCCAAAGCGGTGCCCTGATATTGAAGTCGAAATTATTAACAGTGGTGAAGATTTGGGTGGAGGTGGTGAACCCGGCACTCTGCCGATAGCTCCGGTACTCAGCAATGCTGATTTATGCAGCAAGTGGGCAACGGATCAGAAAACTACCGATTAAACTCTCATGAACAATATAATCGAACTAAACCAGATGGCTTGAGTAGTATAATTACCCATACGAGGGCGTGGGTAGTGCACCGGCTATGTTATCTACGAAGCAAAAGGCACCGGTGGTTATTGTGGCGTTAGGCTTTCACCATTTAGTTAGTGGATGAGCATCCAATTGATATATTCTAAGCCAATCATATTGTGCCTTCATCGGATAAACATTGTCCTTTTTAGGCCCACCGAAGACAGCCTCAATTCCATCATTTGGTATCCAGAAGTTCATCATTAACTTGGTGAGGTTATCAGGGATAGGTGTGGGATAGACTTGAGACCCAATGCAAGCAGGCTGGCAGTCCAACATTTTTGCATCGAGAGTTTTAGCCCAGACACCGTCGACAAACCAAGTAATTTCTGTGGGTGTCCATTGTATGGCATACACTCGCCACTCGTCAGCAGGTGCGATGTCAATTTTATCTTCCCAGGCTCCCCATTTTCTGGTGGAAGGCCAGTCCCAGACACCTTTGCCATAGATCAGATTTACCTGAAACTTATCGGGTCTGCCGCCTTCTAACTCGACATCGATTTCTTCCCATTCCCGGGGTTCTCCCTCATTGGTATAGGTGAATAGTGACGATATATAACCAGAGGCCACCGCTCTTTGCGGGGCTTTCATTCGTGCTTCAATGCGGCCGTATCTAATTTTTTTGTTTATTTGGGTTCTGACCTCGCCACATGAGAATTCATATGGCCCTTTTTCCTGCTGGTGATCTTCAGACCATCCAGCCGCAATGGGCTCTTTTTGAACAAGTAAGGTGAGTAAACCATCGGCGACTTTTACGCCTTGTGGCTGAAAACGACAGATTGCCTCACTCCCTACAGCTCCGTCGCCTTTTTTCCAAATGTTGTTATTAAAGACATCAAATCGTTCATCAAATACTAAACTATAACCTTGATAGACTCCGGTGTAAGCTGCATAAGCTATGGGACCAGTGACAATATCACTATCCTCTCGGATGACATCTTGCTGTGACGTTTCAGTGCAGCCACTTAGCAATATCATGGCTATGTTCACAACAATAATTTGCTTCATCATTTCCAACATCCTTTTCATATCATAATTTTTTTAAACGGGACTTAAGCACAAATTTGTCTTTAGTAGCAGGCGCAAATTTTACGGGTAAAACCGATGAATGCCAAGTGTGAAAGGATCTGTCGGCAAAACAAAAATTGACTGAGATTACGTTGTTAGATGAATAGTGATTAATCGAGTTTACAACAACAAATCTTGTTCAATCTTATTAAATTCGCTGGCCGCTTTGACTAAAGAATTTGCGGTCAATTGGGCTACGCCATAGACGATAGCCTTTACCCCATAGACTTCACGGACCCTATCGAGTAGTAAGTCAAAATCTCCATCGCCGGATAATAACACCACCACGTCGACGTCTTTGGCGGTTTCCAATACATCGATGGCAATACCTACATCCCAGTCGCCTTTGGCTGAGCCGTCGCTGCGTTGAATATAGGGTTTGAGCTTGACCTTAAAACCAATATGTTTAAGGGCATTTTGAAATTTGAGTTGTTGATCGTCGCCCCGGTCAATCGCATAGGCATTGGCTTGAACAATATATCCTAAGGTGCTGAGCCGCTTCCATAGTTCCCGATAGTTAAACTGCCGACCGAAGGCTTGACGGGTGGTGTAGTAAATATTTTGTACATCAACGAATACGGCAATTTTATTCAAGGCTGTTACCTAAAGG
>JAWUXW010000105.1:0-7785 GCA_034111125.1 Paraglaciecola sp. | reverse complement strand
CGGATAGTGATAGACGCAGCTCAACAAGGAAAAGGTTTGGGGTCTTTGCTATATCAAGACATTTTCGACCTTGCAAAAAAACAGGCTTATAAACGTATTGCCTGCGAGTTTGATATACAGCCGCCCAATGTTATTTCGGCTCGGTTTCATACGGGATTTGGCTTCAATCAGGTCGGCACCCAAGTACTCGCAACAGCTAAAAAAACGGTTTCTTTGCAAGTCGCTGATGTTTAGTACATTATGCATTCTTAAAAACCTAACTTGGAATTCACCATGAGATTTTTTGCCGGACTACTGACCTTTCTGGTTGCTATGATACATCTCGCTATTATGGTGCTGGAGATGTTTTTTTGGAACCACCCGATTGGTCAAAAAATATTTGTTATGACACCTGAAGTCGCCGCTTCCTCGCAAATATTGGCGATGAATCAAGGCCTTTACAATGGCTTTCTGGCTGCGGGTTTATTGTGGGGATTATTGCAAGGCAAGCACGGAGTGAAGATTTTCTTTTTGAGCTGTGTGTTAATTGCCGGCATTTTTGGTGGTCTTACTGCTAAGTTTTCGATTATATATATTCAGGCTGTGCCAGCCCTATTAGCCTTGATTTTTGTTATACGGGCAAAAGGTCGGCGAGCCGGTGAACAGAGGTTATTTTCCTAAGCTATTTTTTGCGGTAAGGCGAGTCAATCTCGACTTAATCGCATTAATCTAAGTCAACCAGATAGTGATATTTATCGCTGCGGCAACGACTTATTCGGTATTCCATCGCCTTGCCATCCAATGAATGTGCAATGCGTGTCACTTGGAGCAGGGCTTCGCCTTGCTTTATCCCCAATGCTTTAACGTCTTCCTTGGTCGCGAGATCCGCCTTAATGCTGTCCCGTGTGTGATGTACCGTTAAGCCAAATTGAGTTTGATAGAAATGGTAAAGGGTATGAGGAATTTCTGAGTCCTTATTCAGGCTCTTAAAATACTTCTGTGGTAAAAAAATATTTTCTGCGACACAAAATTCATTGTTCAGAATGCGTCGCCGATTGAGTACCACTACCTTGTCTTTGGCCTTTAGTTCGAGGGCGCTAACCACCTCTTTGCTGGCCACTTGGATTTGGATGGATACTAATTCAGCTTTTGGAAGTTCCGGGCTTTTGCCATCGGCAATTAAGGGGAAAAAACGGTATAAACCATGGTGGCCCGTATGTTCAGAAACAAAGGTACCGATACCCTGCTTACGGGTTAAGATATTGGCACTGGTTAAACTATTGAGCGCCTTACGCACCGTACCTTGACTGACACCCATCTCGCCGGCCAACTGAAATTCGTTCGGCAACATCTCTCCGGGTTTCCAGCGTTGTTCAACAATTAGCTGGGTGACATGCTCTTCAACCTGTTTATACAGCGGTTGAAAGGCAGGACCCGGGGTGCTTATTTTATTGTCAAAACGATTTTCATTCATAAACTGTTGATTAGCTAATAAAACGGTACGGCATTATCATAACTTTATCTTATACATGACTTTATCTCGACACATTTATCTCGGCTCTTTGATCACTGAGCTGTGCTGACTCTTTTTATACCCTTGTATTAAGCGCTATTCCTGCGTTGACAAAAAATTAACACTAAGATAAATTATTGTCTTATATAAGATATAAGTATAGTTTAAATGAAAATGCATTCAACATCCCAACCAAGCGAGTCTTGCTAAATGTCAGAATTTGATCTCGCTTCACCCGATTGGAATTTGGTCTCACAGGTTTGCGTGACCGGTGTCGCCAAGTTGGAGCCTGCCAATCGGGTAGTGATCCCCACATCTGCAGGTGTGATGAGTGTTAGTTTTCATGCCTGCGGTCTGCGCATTAGAATCGGCAACGCAGGCCCTACAGACTACGGCGTATTAGTTGAAGAACCTTTAGCATTGCCCTGTCGAATCGAACGGGCCGACACAGAAACCAAGATAAGCGCCGAAGATCTGCAACTCAGCATTCAACATAATCCCTTCGCTTTTATCTTGAGTGACAAAGATAAAATCCTCCAGCAAACACCCAATGATGGACATTTTGTTCGTCAATATCGCTTGCCTCCTCTCGCCAAATTGGCTCAAGGCTGGTTGTTCAGCTTAGATCTTGCACCGGGCGAAACGGTTTATGGCTTGGGTGAGAAGTGGGGCAAGTTAGACAAGCGTGGTGAACTACTGCGCTCCTACAACCATGATGCTCTGGGCGTAAATGCCGAACTTTCCTACAAAAACACCCCTTTCGCCTGGAGCCAAAAGGGCTGGGCAGCGTTTGTGCATACCCCCGCCCCCGTCACCCATGCGGTAGGTTTTGCGCCCTGGTCAAATCGTGCTTACAGCATACTGACAGAAGATGATGAGCTGGATTTGTTTATTCTTAAGGGTAATGATGGTGCAGCGTTATTGGACACCTATACCCAGCTTACCGGCAAAGCCCCGGTCCCGCCTTTATGGAGCTTAGGTGTCATACTATCGAAGGCCTATTACCAGGACGTTCCTGAGCTGCTGGCTACCGCCAAAGCTGTTCGGGATAATAATATGCCCTGCGACGTGATTACTTTGGATGGCCGCGCCTGGCAAGATACAGATTCCCGTTTCGCCTTTGAGTGGGACCCCAAACGCTTTAATGATCCCGCCGCTCTTATGCAGCAACTCAAAGCGCAAAATTTTAAAGTCTGTGTTTGGGAGTATCCCCTGGTCTCGGTAAGTAATCCCCTGTTTGCAAAAATGGCCGTCAAGGGTTGGCTGCTTAAAGACAAGCGAAACGGAGAAGCCTATCGCTACCAGTGGGATATGAGTGCTTTTGGCGAGGTGCTGACGCCCCTACCTGAATCAGGCATCGTCGACTTCACTCATCCACAGGCCTTTGAATTCTGGCTTGAATCTCATAAACCCTTGTTCGACTTGGGTGTGGATATGATCAAGGCCGACTTTGGTGAGCAGGTTGAAGACGACAATATGCTGGCCTATAGCGGTGACTCAGGCAAACGTCTGCATAACGTTTACAGCCTTTTATATAATCGCTGTGTGTATCAGGCTGCGCAAAAATACTGTCAATCTGGTCCCTTCCTATTTAGTCGCTCTGCCTGGACCGGTTCACAACGTTACCCGAGCCAATGGGGAGGCGATCCTCAAGCAGATTGGGGCGGTCTGGCCGGCAGTATTCACGGAGCCTTGTCCTGGGGAATGTCTGGTGCGCCATATTATGCAACGGATGTCGGCGGTTTCTATAAAGACACCCGGGACCCAGAGCTGTTTGTTCGCTGGTCTCAGGCCGCGGTATTTTCTGCTCATATGCGCTTACATGGCATTGGTCAGCGGGAGCCTTGGAGTTATGGGGATGCCGCAGAGAAGGCAGTTAATCAGGCACTACGCTTACGGTATCAGCTTATTCCCTATATCAGGCACACGATGCAACAAGCCAGCAGTACCGGTATGCCGTTAATGCGGGCCATGCCTCTAGCCTTCGCCGATGACCGTGCCGCCTGGGCCTTTGAAGAGCAATTTATGTTCGGCGATAAGATGCTGGTGGTGCCGTGTCTGCAAGCCGGAGGAGACGTGGAGTTTTACCTGCCTGAAGGTGAGTGGTTGCGCTTCTCTTCACAAGAGGCATCGCAAGAGGCTTCCCACAAGCTCTGGCAAAAATTCTGGCAAGGTGGCAAGGTATATAAATTGACTCTGGCACTGGATGAGTTGGCTGTTTTTGTTCCGGTGGGTCAGCAAATACCAATGGCAGAAGCAGTGCAACACACTGAGTCTCTGGATGAAAATAATCTAGTTAGCCACTATTGGCCTGGCGACGAATGAACCTTATCTGCCTACTATCGAGTGAGTACCTATGTTGCTAAAAGCACTGCAAGCATTAGCCAAACTTAATTATTGGCTAAGTCATCTGGCCAAGAATATCGCAGGCTTGATGTTGGCCCTGATGGTAGTGCTGATTTTGGCTCAGGTATTCTTTCGATATGTGTTGAATGATTCTCTGCCGTGGACCGAAGAACTGGCCAAATTTATGATGGTGTGGGTGGCATGTTTGGTGGCCCCCTGGGCTTATCGTGAAAATCTCAATGTTTCTATTCAAATGTTTGCCGATGCTCTTCCCCTAAAGCTAAGACAATTATCCGAGCTGCTGATCACCGTTCTGGTTATTCTTGTCAGTGGTATTTTCTTTGTCGAAAGTATTGAATTCTGGCAGGGCGGTTTGACTATTTATGCCTCATCAATGCCCTTTAAACTAGCTTATTTCTACGCCTGTACGCCCTTTGCTTTTGCCACGCTTTGCCTGGTAGGAATAGAGCGCTTTATCGAACAATTATATTGTTTTGTCCTTGGTACTGAACTCATCCTTGAGGAGCACAGCTAGTATGTCGTTAAGCTATTTTTGGGTGTTTATACTGCTGCTAACTGCAGGGGCTCCCGTGGTGTTTGCTCTATTGATCGGGCCCGGCGTGAGTTTGATGTTAGACGGCAATGAAGTGTTCTTCTCAGCCTTGCTTACCCGTTTGTATTCGGGCATGAATTCCTTTCCATTGATGGCCGTACCCTTCTTTATCCTCGCCGGTGAGCTGATGAATCAGGGCGGGATCACCCAGTCTATTGTGCGTTTTAGTCAAACCTTGATTGGCCATTACCGTGGCGGCCTGGCACAGGTTAATATTCTTTCCTCGGTACTGTTTGCCGGTTTGTCGGGTTCGGCGGTGGCCGATACCTCGGCATTAGGCAAGATGCTTATCCCGGCCATGGAGCAAAATGGCTATAGTCGTCGTTTTGCTGCTGCGGTAACCGCAGCTTCATCAGTCATCGGGCCTATCATTCCACCTTCTGGCATCATGATTTTATATGCCTTTATTATGAACGTTTCCGTGGCGGGTATGTTTTTGGCAGGGATCGCTCCAGGTTTATTGATTTGTGCCGGTCTAATGATCGTTACCAGTCGCATCGCTAAAAAACGTAATTATCCTGTGGCTAATAGTAAAGCGACTTGGGGAGAGCGGGGCACGGCTTTTAAAGGCTCGTTTTTACCCTTGATGACACCGATCATTTTACTCGGTGGAATTGTACTGGGCGTGTTCACGCCAACCGAAGCGGCGGCCGTTGCTGCAGGCTATGCCTTAGTCATTACCCTGTTTGTGACCCATACCCTGAAGTTTGACAAGCTGCCGACTATCCTGGTCAATGCGGCGGTGCAATCAGGGACCATTTTATTATTGGTTGGCTCAGCAGTCACCTTTGCCTGGATTATTACGGTTTCCGGTTTGGCAGATAGTCTCGCCTCGCAAATCATTGGCATAAGCGACAATGTGTTGTTATTACTGCTGATCATTAACCTGTTTCTATTTGCCATCGGCATGTTCCTGGATGCAGGGCCAGCCATACTGATCCTGGGGCCAGTATTGGCCCCTATCTTTATCACTCTTGGCATTGATCCTCTACATTTCGCGGTGATCATGTGTGTCAATCTTACAGTCGGCCTGGCCACCCCGCCCATGGGACTGGTGCTCTTTGTCGCCGCTTCGGTGTCCGGAGAAAAAACCGAAAACATTGCCCTGGAAATGCTGCCATTTTTGGCCGTTGAAGCCGGGGTGATATTCCTTATCACCTATTTCCCGGCGCTGACTATGACCTTACCCCGCCTGTTTGGGTTCGCTTAAGATGTCCGTTAAACGCGTCGTCCTGTTGATCATCTATGCCCTGCTTGCGTTTGCTTGCATCTTGGGCTTGATCCGCTCCACTTTTACCCAAGCAGAATTTACCATCAAGGCCTCCATACAGGCCTCCACCCAAGATGAAGATTACGTGGGTTTGTTGGCGTTTAAAGAATACGTTGAGAAAGAAAGCGAGGGCAGGATACAGGTGCAACTTTACGCTTCCGGACAGTTCTGTGGCAGCGTACCGGAGTGTATCGGTAACCTGCAGCAAGGTGTATTGGAGATGTTTCCAAGTACCGCGGGTGGCACGGGTAACTTTTTTGGACCGGCTCAGGTATTGGATCTGCCCTATGTATTTAGCAGTGACGAGCAGGCCGAGTGCGTACTGGCAGGCCCTATTTTACAAAAAATGCGTGAAACGGTACTCGAACAAGGCTTGAATATCCGCCTCCTTGGGGTGTCTAACACTGGCGGCTGGCGCAACTTTGCCACCACTAACAAAGCCATTCATCATCCCGATGACCTGCGAGGGCAAAAAATTCGCACCACCCCTGCGGATATCCAACAAGAGCTGGTAAGGCAATTGGGCGCTAACCCTACGCCTATTTCCTGGGCTGAACTGTATACCGCACTGGCAACCGGCGTAGTAGAGGGGAGTAAAAACGGTATTCAAGACATTATTGGTGCAAAACTACAAGAGCACCTCAAATACATCATCCTGGATGGGCATTCCTATATGGCCACACTTTGGTGGTTTTCGGAGCCAGTGTGGCAGTCCCTGCCTGATGATATTCAACAAATTGTTGTTGAGGGTTTCAATCGCCAAAGAGAAACAGCCAATCAGATGGTAAAAACCGAGGAAAGTAACTCCTACAAAATATTTGAACAGGCCGGGGGCACCATTTATCGCCCTTCGCCCGAAGAAAAGCAAGCCTTCAAAGCCGCATCCAGCAATATGCGTCAGTGGTTTATCGATCGTTTCCAAAACGAATGGGTAGACTTGCTCGAATCCTCTGTTGAGCAATGCTCTGTGAGCGTCGATTAAGGCCTTTGCCTTGCTGGTCCACCCAAGCTCCCATTAATTAACAAAATTGTTGCATATTTTTAACTTTTTGGTTATGTTTTGTCCTGTCTTTTGTCTTATATAAGACACCTTATGTTGTAGGCAAGGTGTTTTATACAATCAAAGGTAAGTGTCGGTATAAACCGTCTGTCTAGTGAGTACCCAAATTGCATCTCCGATACATCAGCTTAATGGACAGTTCGTTGCTGAGCGGTACGGATACAAAATAAGAAACATTGCTGGAGAACACCATGCTATTAAAACCAAGCTCATTGCATAAAGGGGTCACTCGTGCCCTAGCCTTAACTACCTGTATGTCATTAGGTTTTGCTGTCAGTGCTCAGGACGCCACTGACACAGAAGATCAAGGCTTTGAACAAATAACCGTTACCGCACAAAAAAGAGTGGAGCGCTTGTCAGAAGTACCGGTTGCTGTTTCCGTTATCAATAGTGATCAAGTGGATTCGGCCTTTTCCAGCAGTTTTGAAAGCCTGCAAAGTCTGGTTCCCTCGGTAAGCTTTAAGAAAGGTACCACCAGTCGAAATTCTGCAATTACCATCAGAGGAATTGGCACGATCTCCTTTAGTGTAGCTGCTGAACCCAGTGTTTCTACGGTGGTTGATGGTGTGGTACTGGGTCGTTCGGGCCAGGCCTTTACCGATTTATATGATTTAGAACGTATCGAAGTACTACGTGGCCCACAAGGAACCCTGTTTGGTAAAAATGCCTCGGCGGGTGTAGTAAATATTACTACCAAGCGCCCTTCTGGTGATACAGAGGGCATGTTTGAAGCAACCATGTTTCAAGACAATGAGTACCGTGTGAAAGCGAAAATTCAAGGTGCAATTGGCGAGAATGCCGCGGGTAGTTTAATCGTGACCAAGTCGGCTTTTGATGGAAACATCTTTAACGTTTATAACAACGAACAAGTAAATGGCTACGACAAGCAAGGCTTTAGAGCGATGCTTGATGTGGACGTTAGCGAAGATAGCAGTTTGTTGTTTATCTTCGAGAGTGCTGAGTCTAACGATGATTGTTGCGCAGACATTGAAGGCTTGCCGAGT
>JAWUXW010000104.1:0-10028 GCA_034111125.1 Paraglaciecola sp. | reverse complement strand
GGAAAAATTGATCCGGTAGATGAACGTCCAAATCCGTTCGCGGTTTTGAAAGAACTTAAGCGAGACTAGGAGCAAAGTAATGGCAGTACAAAAGAGTCGTAAAACCCGTTCAAGGCGTGGCATGCGTCGTTCACACGATGCATTAGGCACAACAACTTTGTCTGTAGATTCAACGTCAGGTGAGACGCACATTCGTCATCACGTGACTGCTGATGGTTACTATAAAGGCAAAAAAGTTCTCTCATTATAAACTGAGTTAATTTTGAGCCGTCTGACCTTAGCGTTAGATATTATGGGGGGCGATAACGGCCCCCATATCATCCTTTCGGCAGCCCTTAGTGCGCTGCAACAATATCCCCACCTAAATATCATTGTTTGTGGCGAGCAGCCAATCATGCAAGCCTGGTTTGATACCTTACCGGCCGAACTGCTTACCCGTATTGAATTATCTCCCTGCAGCCAAACCGTGTTGATGGATGAACGTCCCACTTCAGCCCTGCGCAATAAAAAAGATTCGTCCATGCGCCGTGTGCTTGAACTGGTTGAGCAACAGCGAGCGGATGCCTGTGTCAGTGCTGGTAACACCGGGGCACTTTTGGCAATGGCTTACTATGTTCTGAAAACCTTGCCAGGTATCGACCGTCCTGCGTTAATTTCATCTCTTCCCTCCATCTCCGGAAAAAAAGTTTATTTGTTGGACTTAGGTGCTAATGTAAATTGTGATTCAGAAGTATTATTTCAATATGCAGTAATGGGCTCAGTATTGGCTCAAGAGGTTGCAGGAATAAAACAACCGCGGGTCGCTTTGCTTAATGTAGGTGCAGAACAAATTAAGGGTAACGGTCAAGTCAAATATACCGCGCAAATCCTGTCCAAAACCCAAGGTATTAATTACATAGGCTATATCGAAGGCAATGATATTTTCACCGAAAAGGCCGATGTGATCGTGTGCGATGGTTTTGTCGGAAATATTGCGCTAAAGTCATGTGAAGGCTTGGCCAAATTGGTGCTGGACGAGGTGAAAGCGCTATCTCAGCAGAATATTATGACTAAGATAATGGCGAAAATAGCCCTTCCTCTGCTACGTAAGATTTATTCGAGAGTGAACCCCGACCAGTATAATGGGGCGAGTCTGATAGGATTGCGCGGAATTGTTGTCAAGAGTCACGGAAATGCCTCATCCGAGGTTTTCTTGTATGCGATACATCAAGCGGTACAAGAAGTCACCATGCAGGTTCCTGGTAAGATCAAACATAAAATTGAAACCGTATTAATGGAGCGTCCTGAATAAATGAATTCAAGAATAATTGGAACAGGTAGCTATTACCCCGCAGAGGTGCGTACCAACGAACACCTGTCGAGCATGGTCGATACCACTGATGAGTGGATCACCGATAGAACTGGCATTAAAGAAAGACGCATTATTGGCGCGGATGAAACGGCTGCCACAATGGGTGTGGAAGCGAGTAGAAAAGCCCTTGAAGCGGCTAATATCGATGCTAAATCCCTTGATATGATTGTCTGCGCGACAACCAGTGGACGAAACTCCTTGCCCAGTACTGCCTGTGAAATTCAAAAAGGCCTCGATATCGACGGTATTCCGGCCTTTGATGTGGCTGCGGCTTGTGCCGGTTACTGTTATGCCCTGAGTGTTGCAGACCAATATATTAAATCGGGTATGGCAAAACGTATTTTAGTGGTCGGTACCGACTGTTTGAGTCGCTCAATCAGCCCCGCCGATAGAACCATGATTATTCTGTTCGGGGATGCTGCCGGGGCAACTATTATTGAAGCGAGCGAAGAGCCAGGGATATTATCTACGCATATTCATGCCGCTGGCTCCTATGGCGATTTATTGGCTATTGGTAATCCTCAGCGTGGTGATGAGCAGTCCGTTCACGAAAACTGGGGCGTAATGAAAGGCAATGAAGTGTTTAAAGTTGCCGTTAGCAAGTTAAGTGAAGTGGTTGAGGAAACCCTCGCAGCGAATAATATGCAAAAATCCGAGCTAGATTGGTTGGTACCTCATCAAGCCAACTTTAGAATTATTAGGGCGACCGCTAAAAAATTAAATATGTCCCTTGATCAAGTGGTAATGACCTTAGAGCAGTATGGTAATACGTCGGCGGCAACGGTGCCTACGGCACTAGATACTGCTATTCGTGATGGCCGCATCAAACGTGGGCAAAATTTGCTGCTAGAAGCGTTTGGTGGTGGATTTGCCTGGGCATCCGCTCTGGTACGATATTAATTTCAACCCCTATTGTAAAGGAACCAGTATGACAAAACTTGCTTGGGTGTTTCCCGGCCAGGGATCACAATCTGTTGGAATGTTAAGTGGCCTAGCTGCTCATTATCCGATAGTTCAGGACACTTATAATATTGCCAGTGATGTACTGGGCTATGATCTATGGTTATTGGTGCAAAGCGATAAGCAACAAAAACTGGGTCAGACTCACATCACTCAGCCTGCCTTGTTAAGTGCAAGTTATGCCATCTATAAGGTATTGCAGCAAGTAGGAGCAAATAGGCCTGATTATATAGCGGGACATAGTTTGGGAGAATATTCGGCTCTGGTGTGTGCCGGTGTGATTGAATTTTCCGATGCTGTGAAATTGGTCGAAGCGAGAGGCCAGTTTATGCAACAAGCGGTGCCCGAAGGGGTAGGCGCCATGTACGCCATTATAGGCCTGGATGACGCTCTGGTAATTGCCAGTTGCCAACAAGCTAAAACAGAAACCCAAGAGATAGTGTCAGCCGTTAACTTTAATTCTCCCGGGCAAGTTGTTATTGCAGGCAATGCAAAGGCTGTAGCAGTGGCCGGCGATTTATGTAAAGCAGCAGGGGCGAAGCGTGCACTGCCATTATCGGTAAGCGTGCCGTCACATTGTGCCTTAATGAAACCAGCGGCAGATCAATTGGCCAACAGCTTGAATCAAATTACCTTTAATTCTCCACAGATACCGCTTATCAATAATGTTGATGTTGCTTCACCTTCTGAGCCAGAATTGATTAAGCAGGCATTGGTGCAGCAGTTATACAGCCCGGTTCGCTGGACAGAAACGGTGCAAAAAATGGCCAGTTTGGGCGTGAAAAACATCTATGAAGTTGGCCCAGGCAAAGTATTAACTGGCTTGATTAAGCGCATAGATAAGTCCTTGCACTGTGAGGCGTTAAACTCTGCTGACGCAGTATCGGTTTTAAAATAATTGGCGCAACCAACAAACTTAGAGAGAATTGTATGTCTGGATTAGACGGAAAAATAGCCCTTGTTACTGGGGCAAGCCGGGGTATTGGCCGGGCAATTGCAGAACGATTGGCTGGTGATGGAGCAACGGTTATTGGCACAGCCACTTCTGATGCAGGAGCACAAGCTATCAGTGACTACTTAAGCACCATGGGTCAAGGCATGGTATTGAATGTTTCTGACAGCGATTCTATGCAAAGTGTGCTTGCCGAAATAAGGGCTCAACATGGTGCGATTGATATTCTGGTAAACAACGCCGGTATTACCCGAGACAACTTGCTTTTGCGTATGAAGGATGACGAATGGCAGGATATTATGGATACCAATTTAACCTCTATATTTAAAATGTCGAAAGCAGTATTGCGCGACATGATGAAGAAACGTTGCGGACGGATTATCAATGTTGGCTCAGTGGTAGGCAGCACTGGCAATGGGGGGCAAGCAAACTACGCGGCAGCAAAGGCTGGGGTTATTGGTTTTAGTAAGTCAATGGCACGGGAAGTGGCTTCCCGAGGGATTACGGTGAACGTGGTTGCGCCGGGCTTTATTGACACTGATATGACTAAATCACTGACGGATGAGCAAAAACAAGCCATATTAAAGGATATTCCTAGCAATCGTTTGGGCTCGCCTCAGGAAATTGCTGCCACTGTTGGCTTTTTAGTCAGTGACGATGCTGCCTATATCACTGGTGAAACCTTACACGTGAACGGTGGCATGTTTATGAGTTAATTAACTCTTGAAAATGCAGTGCTATGACAGCTTATTGTTTACTGCGACGCATTTTTAATTATTTGTTTTGTAATAGTTTTTCGTTACAAGCTAAAGCTTGAACGTTTAAGCTTTGTTTAATACTATAGAAAAAAGCTGTGGTTCGACCAGCCAGAAAGTTTGCTGACTTGCTTGCAAGGCTGTAACTTGGTGAATACACTACTGGCAAATTTCTATCTACTATCTAGCGACTTTAAAGGGAAATCTAGAATTATGAGTAACATCGAAGAACGCGTTAAAAAAATCATCATTGAACAATTGGGTGTTAAAGAAGAAGAAGTAAAATCTGCGGCCTCTTTTGTTGATGATTTAGGTGCTGATTCATTAGACACTGTTGAATTAGTGATGGCTTTAGAAGAAGAATTTGATACTGAAATTCCTGATGAAGAAGCCGAAAAAATAACTACAGTTCAATCTGCTATTGATTACGTTAACGCAAACAAAGACGCGTAACATAGTTGAAAACGGCTCTTTCTGAGCCGTTTATCTTTTATATACCCAATCATTGAAAGCTCGGAGGCCAATGTGTCTAAGCGTCGCGTTGTAGTAACCGGTCTTGGTCTGCTGTCACCCTTAGGTAACGATTACGTTTCTACCTGGGATAACATTATTGCTGGCCAAAACGGAATAGGGCCAATTACTTCGTTTGATGCCTCTGCATTTACTACTCATTTTGCCGGCGAAGTGAAAAATTTTGATGTTCAAGCGTATATTCCCAAAAAAGAATGTAAAAAAATGGATAAATTTATCCAGTTTGGTATTGCGGCGGGCAAACAAGCTCTGGCCCATTCCGGACTGGAAGTAAAGCCAGAAAATGCTGACCGTATTGGTGTGGCAATTGGCTCTGGGATTGGAGGTCTGGGCCTGATTGAAGAAAATCATACTAAATTGATTGAGTCCGGTCCCAGAAAGATATCGCCATTTTTTGTACCTGCCACTATTACTAATATGATTTCCGGATTTTTATCTATTATGGAAGGCTTAAAAGGGCCAAATCTGAATATTGTCACGGCCTGTACCACGGGCGTACATAATATTGGTGTGGCAGCCCGTACCATTGCCTATGATGATGCCGATGCGATGCTGGCCGGCGGCGCCGAATCTTCTATCTGCCCCTTGGGCTTGGGTGGCTTTGCTGCAGCACGAGCCTTATCTACCCGAAATGATGCTCCGCAAAATGCTAGTCGTCCCTGGGATAAAGACCGTGATGGCTTTGTGATGGGTGAGGGCGCCGGTGTGGTTATGCTGGAAGAATATGAGTTCGCCAAAGCACGGGGTGCGACTATTTATGCTGAGCTCGTTGGTTTTGGCATGAGCGGTGACGCTTATCATATGACCTCACCACCGGCTTCAGGTGAAGGGGCGGCGAGAGCCATGAAAAATGCTCTAAATGATGGCAAGGTTAACGCTGAGCAAGTTGGCTATATCAACGCTCATGGCACATCGACTCCCACCGGAGATGTCGCTGAAGTAGGCGCGGTGAAAACCATATTCGCCAAGCATGCTAATAAAGTATTGGTCAGTTCGACTAAATCTATGACCGGTCATCTATTAGGAGCCGCGGGTGCGATAGAAGCTATATTCACAATTTTGGCCCTCAAAGATCAGCTTGCTCCCCCGACTATTAATTTAGATGAGCCTGGTGAAGGCTGTGATTTGGATTTTGTGGCAAATCATGCAAAAGAAATAAAAATGGACTTTGCCCTGTGTAATTCTTTTGGTTTTGGTGGCACCAATGGCTCACTGTTGTTTAAGAAAGTATTATAAAATTGCCCAAAGGTTCAATCCTTGTTGCAAATTCAGCTATGCAATATAAAGTCTGTTGTCTCAATAAGAGACAACAGACTTTTTCATTTTTAAGCATAGAATATAAGCATGATAGTTAGCGGTCATCCACAAACACAGCTCAATATCGCCGATAGGGCAGTACAATACGGTGATGGTTGTTTTACCACCCTGGCAGTGCGACATGGCAGGGCTGAACTGTGGAATGCTCATCTGACCCGCCTTAAATTGTCTTGCCAGCGTTTACATATCGTTTTTTCTGCCTGGAATGAGCTACAAGCCCATGTGAAAACCTTGATTAGTGATCAGGCGGAGGTGGTGCTAAAAATCATCATTAGCCGGGGAGAAGGTGGACGTGGCTATGGTGCAGCAGGAGTGGGCCAGCCAAGTTATATACTTAACCTGCATCCCATGCCCCAGCACTATAAACAATGGCGGGCACAGGGAATTGACCTGGGTTTAAGTCCTATCAAGCTTGCCAGACAGCCATTGCTGGCCGGTATCAAACATCTTAACCGTCTTGAGCAGGTATTAATAAAATATGAACTTGAAAAAAGTGGCTATTTAGACGCTGTGGTTTGTGACACTGAGCACATGATGGTTGAAACGTCAGCGGCGAACCTATTTTGGCGTCAGGGTGCCTTGTGGTATACGCCAGAACTGGTAAATTCTGGAGTAGAAGGGCTTATGCGAAATTTGGTTATGGATATTTTCCAGCAAAAATCTGTCCCTATTCAAACCGTATCAGCCAGGATTTCGAGCCTGCAACAAGCCGATGCAGTGTTTATTTGTAATAGCCTTATGGGAGTGGTGCCTATTAAATCATTTACTCCTATCGAGACTTCAGAAAAGAAGTGCTTTGCCTTCGAGCAAATAAGTTGGCTGCAAGCTTTGGTGAATAATCATTGTAGTAATGGAGAAGTATAGTTAATGAAGCCGCTGATTCTCAAAGCCGTTATAGTATCTTTTATTCTGCTGTTTGGCGCTGCGTTAGGCACTTATTACTGGCTCGATCGGCAAGTACAACAGCCGATCAATTTACCCACCTCAACACTGTTTGAAGTACGAGAAGGCCAATATGCCCACTCGGTACTGAATCGCTTAAAAGAGGCGGGGATCATTGAGCAGAGCCTTCCCTTAAAAATCCTTATAAAATTTAAACCGGCATTAGCGGCTGTTAAAACAGGTATCTATGAAATATCGCCGGGTCTTACTGGTGTAGACGTTTTGAGTTTACTATCAAGCGGAAAGGAAAAGCAGTTTACCATTAGCCTGGTAGAAGGACTACAATGGAAAGAATGGCAAGCACAGCTGAAGTCTCATCCAAGACTATCTCTATCGCCGCTATTTGATGAGCGGGTACAGGAAATGCAAAGTAGTACCCAGGGCCAATCACTGGAAGGCTGGTTATTACCCGAAACCTATCATTTTACCCATGGCACGCAAGCATCGGAAATAGTGAAGCGCGCCAACACGGCGATGCAAGCTTATCTAGCCCAGGCTTGGGAGAACAGGGCAGTCGACTTACCCTATGACAATGCTTACGAAGCGCTGATCATGGCCTCTATTATCGAAAAAGAAACTGGCGCAGCCGATGAGCGGCCGCGTATTTCAGGGGTGTTTGTCAACCGATTAAGGCTTAATATGCGCCTGCAAACGGATCCCACGGTGATCTACGGTATGGGGGGTAATTTTGATGGCAATATTCGTCGTAAAGACTTAAGAACCCCAACAGCATATAATACTTATGTCATCAAGGGTTTGCCGCCAACGCCCATTGCGATGCCCAGTAAGCTTGCGATTGATGCGGCGATGCACCCCCTAGAAACAGATGAACTGTATTTTGTATCGATGGGCAATGGTCGACACCAGTTTTCCCACACCTTAGCAGAGCACAATCTCGCGGTGCGAGAATACCAATTAAAAAAGTAAGAGAGCAAAGATTGTCTGATAGCGTACAAGCAAGGTCAGGAAAGTTCATCGTAATTGAAGGACTTGAAGGCGCAGGTAAAAGCACGGCAGTGCAACTGGTCAGTGACGCGATTAGAGCGGCTGGCCATAGCCTGGTGAATACTCGAGAGCCTGGTGGAACTCCCATGGCCGAAGCCATCAGAGATTGTGTGAAACACGATTGGCAAGATGAAGACGTGACCATAGAGGCCGAATTGTTGTTAATGTATGCTGCTCGTGCGCAACTGCTGCATAACGTTATCCTGCCCAGTTTGGCCAAGGGTAGATGGGTGCTGGGCGACAGACATGATATGTCCTCTCGTGCTTATCAAGGCGGTGGACGTCAGATTGATGATGGCTTAATCGATGCACTTCGGCAGATCACCTTGAAAGGCTTTAGGCCTGATTTTACTCTGTATTTGGATGTTGACCCGCCAGAGGGCTTAAAGCGGGCACGAGGAAGGGGGGTGCTGGATAGGATTGAACAGCAAGATATTGAGTTTTTTCACCGTAGCCGTAAGCGCTACCTGGAATTGGCGCAGCAGTCTAATAGCTGTGTGGTGATCAATACCATGCAAAGCATTGAGAGTGTACATCAAGACATTAAAGCTGAATGTGAAAAGTTTCTGAGTTCCCTATGTATCCCTGGTTAGAGCACAAAAAACAGCAGCTTTACCGGCGAGCTGTGCAGGGCAAATTACATCATGCTTTGTTATTGCAAGGACAAGACGGCATAGGTAAGACTGAATTTGCTCAGGATCTTGCTCGATTCTTGTTATGTGCTGCTAAACAACAAACTGAGGCATGTGGTCAATGTCAGGCCTGCAAGTTAAACAGGGCCGGTACTCATCCAGATTTTCACCAAATAGAATCAGAAAAGCAAATTGGCGTGGACCAAATTCGCGAGGTGATTAAGAAACTTCTCGGTCGTTCCCAGCTTTCCGGTGCTAAGGTACTGGTTATCTATGCAGCACACACCATGACGGAATCAAGTGCCAATGCGCTGTTGAAGACTCTCGAAGAGCCTACCGACAATACATTTTTGTTGCTGACAACGAGTAAGCCAGAGCGCTTGTTACCTACTATATTGAGTCGATGCGAGAGGCTTCTGCTGCCGGCATCGGATATTGCCACCACAAGTGAATGGCTGAAATCCCAAGGTTATATCGAGCTCGACAAGGATTTAGTACGCCTTTACGGCGCCTCGCCGCTAACCTTGCTGAATGAATTACAAGCGGAAAAAGGCTTTAGCTATCAACAATTTTTGGCCGGAATTGAAGGCCTCGGGAACAATAAAACCAGTGTTGCAGAATTATCATCTAGCTGGCAGGAGCATACGGAAAGGGTGATTAAGTGGCTACAATATTGGCTGGCGGATCATATCAAGCAATCACCAGCAAAAGTAGAGCAACTCTGGGCTCTGCATGGTGCTTGCGCCAGGGCAACAGAAGCTCTGCGTAATCCGGGAATAAATAAAAGCTTATTGTTAGCCAATTTATTACAGGCCTTAGTTGTTAAAAAAGCGCTAAAAGAAACACCAAAAACCGTGCATAAAACCGCACTAAAAACTTCATTTCGTTAATTAGAGCCCGTCCTGAAATGAGGTCGTAGTAGACATCCATTTCAGGACGGGCATTAACTAGGATAGACCATTGTTTGTAGACTCACATTGCCATTTAGACCGCTTAGATAAAAGCCCAGACGAACTCGCTGAAATTATTAATTTTGCCCAGCGCAGGGGAGTTGAGCACTTCTTATGTGTGTCAGTATCGGTTAAAGATTTCCCGGCCATGATGAAGACGATTGAAGCTCTTGACCATGTATCCGCATCCTGCGGTGTTCATCCTCTTTATCAGGACGATGCTTGTGCTTATGAAGAATTGCTGGCCATGGCATCCAGAGAGGATGTAGTCGCAATCGGTGAAACTGGTCTGGATTATTTTTACAGTGCACAGACCAAGGCAGTGCAACTTACCTCATTCGTTGATCACATTAAGGTAGCGAATGTGCTAAATAAACCGCTGATTATTCATACGCGGGATGCCCGAGAAGATACGATAAATCTACTCAAAGAGCACAAGGCAGCGAGTACGCGAGGCGTATTGCACTGTTTTACCGAGACCTGGGAAATGGCTCAAGCGGCCATGGCGATGGGGTTTTATATTTCCATATCGGGGATCGTTACCTTTAAAACGGCTAAGGAGTTACAGGACGTGGTCAAAAAGATCCCGCTGGAGCGTTTATTAATTGAAACAGATTCCCCCTGGTTGGCGCC
>JAWUXW010000103.1:0-13260 GCA_034111125.1 Paraglaciecola sp. | reverse complement strand
CGTTTAGTGCTACAGCGGCCACACTAAACAACCTTGGTCCTGGACTAGGAGGCGTAGCACAGACTTATGCAGATGTCAGCGATCCAGGTAAGTGGCTGCTGGTGGTGGCCATGTTGTTTGGTCGTCTAGAAGTGTTTTCGTTACTGGTATTATTCTCACCTACGTTTTGGCGCAGTTGAAGATGCTTGGGTACTCAACAAACACAAAAAAGGCTCCGTTAGGAGCCTTTTGTTTATTTATGTATTTAAGTCATGCACTAGAAGAAGGATGCTGGTGTGTGAGTTTGGCTTTGATCCAGTAGAATAAGTAGATAACACTGCATACAAAAAAAGCTTGGGGTTATACCAAGCCTTTTTAATTTAGGTTTATATTATTTTGGCGTTTGAAATAATAATTTTTCGCCATACTTAGAAACATAAGCATAATCTGCGGTAATACGCTCGTGACCATTAATGAAATAGATATCAGGCACCATCACGTGACCTTGATAGTTATTGGCCAGTTCATCCGCCAACATAAAACCTCCTTTCATTTGTGCCACTAACACTAATTTTCCGTCAGAAGCCTCTCTACTGACATTTACATTAAATTCTAATGAACAAGAGCTAACTATTTCATCTCCACCCTCATAGAAGTGTTTCGATGGTTTGATAAGATGCTTCTTAATATCGTCTTTTAACTTTGCATCATGCTTGCGAAGCGCTAAACAAAGCTCGTCATTGTCACTAATTATTTGCCATAGGGTAGGTTTAAACTCACGCTTTCTGAGGGTAAGTGGTGCACCCCATTCCAAATCTGGATAATCAACGCTGACGGCAGCACGAATTTTTGCTGCTAAATAATTACGCGCTTGTATTACTTTTAATAAAATTAGCGCAATGGATTTGCAACTTGTTTGCACAACGTCCGGTGATCAACAACCGCAGGCCGTTAGGTTTATTTTCCGCTTGATATTGCACATACACATGCACATGTGTATGATCAGTTTAAATAAACAACACAGCAAACGAGGTTTTTATGAGTGTTTTAGGCTTACATCGTAAACAGTACCTAATGGGACAAGACGACATTCAAAAGATTGCAGTAATACGAGAGAAACAAGGGAAATCAGCGGCTGAAGTCGTTAGAGACGCAATAAAAGCTTATGACCCTTTACAAGAAAATGATAATCAAATACCCCCTGATATGTTGGCGTTTCTATCAAGTGAAATTGATGCCGCGATACAGGACACTAGGAAGTCAAACACCAAATTAGAAAGTTTGTTAACTTCACTAGAGGGACAGCATTAATGGGCGCGTCGAGCATATTTTCAGTATTGAAGGACGTTTTATTGCTAACGGAAGAAGTGAAGAGGCTTAATGCAAACACTGTGAAATTCGCTGATAAAGTAGAGAGTATTGATAAACGCTTGGTACGCATAGAAACATTGGTTGAGTTTACCCAAGGCCCAACCATAACCAAGCGATTAGACGATAAATAGGCTTTATAAGGGCTTGCAGTAACGTGCAAGCCCTTTTATGTTTGCCCAGCGAAGCTGGCAAACCCGTCCGCTTGGAAGATAGCGGAGTCACCCTGACTAAGGGGAAGATAATCCGAATGGCAAGGGCGTCACTGGCTAACGGTGGGGTCTGAAAGAAGCCATAGGACGTTAGAGGTACACAACTAACCGTAACCTGTTTCGGCGGCATTGGTGGGTAAGCGTCCATAATAGCGCGAAGCCCAATACTTAGTCAGACTAATGCTGTGCTTGAGGGTGGGATTTCTAACAGGGAGTCAGTGCAGTAACTGGGGAAGCCCGGCATCTAAACTTAATGTTAGTAAGGTAACCGTTCACCAGTCTCTTCCTGTGCGAAGGATGATGATATGAGGGTAAATAAAACTACAAATATCGTCAGACCGAAAAATCTGAAAAGAGCTAAAAAGTGTATTAGTCTTGAATGTCATAACATCCCTCCTTGAACTAATGATTAGTACTTAAAAAACCCAGTACTATCAAAAATTTTTGTCATTCCCGGTGATAATTCAAGCAAGAATTGTTTGTTATTTGTTCACACCTAGTGTGACTAAGTAGTTGTTTGGACTTAAATATGTAGAGGAACTTTGAAATGCACCAAGATTATTATCAAATTGAGGCGGGTAATAAAAAATGTATCTGAGGCGAGGGACGATGGTTTTATAACAGGCTCTTAAAAAAAAAGTCTGTTATAAAGTGACTGGGTATAGGGCACTTAGCCTGGTAAGTTACCTAATCCCTTGCTGAGTAAGTCTTTGGCTGCAGTACTAGCCAAAAAAGAAGGCACTGGGCTGGAATAGTTTCTCCACATGGCCAATAAATTTTTTGTCCACCAGAAACAAAATGACATGATCGTTTGCCGCAATTTTAGTATTGCCATGGGCGATGATGACTTCTTCCTGCCTTACAATCGCGCCAATAGTGGTGCCTGGTGGCAGCTTGATTTCGCGAATTTCCCGGCCCACAACCTTCGAGGTGTTTTTGTCGCCGTGGGCAATAGCTTCAATGGCTTCTGCCGCCCCGCGCCTGAGTGAGTAAACGTTTACTATATCTCCGCGCCTTACATGGGTGAGTAGTGCCGAAATGGTGGCTTGTTGTGGCGAAAAGGCGATATCAATTTCCCCCCCTTGTACTAAATCGACATAAGCCCCCCGCTGTATCAGCACCATGACTTTTTTCGCCCCTAAGCGTTTAGCTAACATGGCTGACATGATGTTGGCTTCGTCGTCATTGGTTACCGCGATAAAAGCATCTACCTGTTCAATATTTTCTTCAGTCAGTAGCTCGTGGTCGGACGCATCTCCGCAAAAAACGATGGTCTTGTCCAAGTTAGCAGACAGCTGTTTAGCCCGGACCGGGCTAAATTCAATCAATTTCACATTATGATTGTGCTCGAGCAGTTTGGCCAAACCTTCACCAATTAATCCACCGCCCGCAATCATAATCCGTTTATAACTGGACTCTAGCTTCTGCAACTCGCTCATCACCGTACGTATATGTTTAGTCGCGGCGATAAAAAACACTTCGTCATCTGCTTCAATTACGGTGGTACCTAGAGGACGAATTGGACGGCCTCGACGATAAATAGCGGCCACCCGGGTATCAACATTGGGTATGTGTTCTTTTAAAGTGGATAAGGCGTGGCCAACTAAAAGTCCGCCATAGTATGCTTTCACGGCTACTAGACTGGCTTTTCCGTCTGCAAATTCGACAACTTGCAGCGCGCCTGGATAATCTATTAGGCGTTTTATCGATTTGGTGACAAGTTGCTCAGGTGCAATAAGATGATCCACCGGTACGTCCTGATGTTTAAACAGTTGTTCCTGATAGATGATGTACTGCTCAGATCTGACTCGGGCAATTTTGGTGGGCGTTTTAAATAAACTGTAGGCTACCTGACAAGCCATCATATTACTTTCGTCACTATTGGTGACAGCAATGAGCATGTCGGCATCTTCTGCACCGGCCTTTTTCAAGACGTCAGGATGGGAACCAACGCCACTAACAACCTGCAAGTCCAACCTGTCTTGAAGTTGACGTAGGGTTTCGGGATCAGAATCTATTACCGTGATGTCATTTTTTTCGCCGACTAAGTTTTCTGCGAGGGTCGCCCCAACTTGGCCTGCACCAAGAATAATTATTTTCATTAATGTCGTTCTAACTTATTGGTCTGTAAGAATTAATGGAAAAACAGCTGATGACTTTATCAGTCTGGCATAGTAGAAACCATCCATTTCTTGCTCCCCTGGTAATATTTGTCTGCCCGGACGTCCCGGTGCATCGTTTTCGAAGCTTAAATCAAGCTTCGCATCTGCAGTTCGTTGTAAAAATGCGTCGACCTGCTGATAGTTTTCCTGGGGTAAAATAGAGCACGTGGCGTAGAGCATGGTGCCTCCCGGCTTTAACAGGGGCCACATGGCATCTAGTATCACTGCTTGCAAGTTAACTAAGGTCGCAATATCTGAGGCCTTTCGTAGCCATTTAATGTCCGGGTGTCGGCGGATCACGCCCGTTGCTGAACAGGGTGCATCTAAGAGTATTCGATCAAACTGACTGCCATCCCACCACAGTGCAGGCTGGCTTGCGTCACCTGCTAATAAATCGGTTTGGTATCCTAGTCGTTGTAAATTTTCAGTGACGCGCTCTAACCTTTTTTGGTCAATATCAAGAGCGACTAGTTTGTCTAATTTGTCCTGCAACTCTAGGATGTGACAGGTTTTACCCCCCGGCGCTGCACAACAGTCCAGAATACGTTCACCCTCTTTGGCCTCTAACAATAGTGCTGCAAGTTGTGCGGCACCGTCTTGCACCGCAAACCATCCTTGATGGAAGCCAGGCAAAGTGGTGATATCACGGCCCTTGTTCAATATCAGCCCTGCTTCTTGTTCTTTACCTAGGGTAAACTCTATGTTTTGTCCGCTAAGTTCTGCGGCATAATCTTCCCGGCTTATTTGTTTTGTATTTACTCGCAACCATATTGGCGCTTTAGTTTGCATCGCATTGACTAATTCTTGTACTTGCTCAGGATAAGCACTTTCAAGTTGCTTATAAATCCACTTCGGTAAGCCTGAGCTGATTTGTGGATCAGCGGGCTTATCCTGTTCAATTTCCTGACGAAGAAAATTACGCAATACGGCGTTCACTAGGCCCTTCATTGCAATGGCATTGAGCGGCTGGCAGGCACTAACGGTCTCAGATACAGCTGCATGAGTCGATACTCGACTGAAGACTAACTGATAAAAACCCAGCATGAGTAAGTGCTCAACCACCTTAAATCGCTTCTGTAGGGGTTTGTCTAATAGTAAGCGCAGCCAAAATTGTAGGATGGGTAGTTGACGCAGTACGCCGTAGACCATTTCCTGCAGCCAGGCTTTGTCTTGGTCTGAATATGCCAGTTGTGCAGGGGGTAGACACTCTCTGGCGGATACGCCTTGCTCAAGAATTTGATGCAGCACTTTGGCAGCATCGGCGCGAAGATTATTTGCTTTCCTGCTAGGACGATTGCTCATGACAAAAGCGAGTCAGTTTTAAACCATTCTGCGCGTCCATTTAATACATCAATAACAGGCAAGGGTTTTTTTCCGGGAAGTTGGATAATTTCAAGCAGTATAGCTTGCCCTGTCGTTGCAACCAGTATTCCCTGTTTGTCGGCCCTGAGTATTTGTCCTGGAGCCGGGCTTTGCTGCTCATTGGGTAAGTCCATCACCTGGGCCTTCCAAATTTTCAAGGCTGTGCCTTGAACCTCAAAATAAGCGCCAGGCCAAGGGTTAAATGCTCTAACATTTCGTGCCAATTGCTCGGCACCAAGTTGCCAGTCCATTCGGGCTTCTTGTTTTGAAAGCTTTTGCGCATAGCTTGCTAGGGTGTCATCCTGGCTTTCAGGATTTAGAGTAGATAAAACATCTAAGGTTTCTAATAGGGCTTTTGGGCCAACATTGGCCAGTTTTTCGTATAAGGATGCGCTAGTGTCTTGAGGCTCAATGCTTAGGGTGGTTTTCGTCAACATGGGACCGGTATCCAAGCCTTTATCCATCTGCATGATGGTAATGCCGGTTTCCCGATCTCCTGCCCATATCGCCCTCTGAATAGGTGCGGCTCCCCGCCATTTGGGCAGTAACGAACCGTGCACATTCAGACAGCCGTATTTGGGAGTATCCAACACAACTTGTGGCAGTATTAGGCCATAGGCCACCACTACCATCACGTCTGCGTCTAGTTCGGCCAATTGTTGCTGAGCAATAGGCTCTTTCATTGACTCGGGCTGAAAAACAGGTACAGCGTGACTAACTGCGGTTTGCTTGACCGCACTGGCTTGCAGCTTTTTGCCTCGTCCTGCTGGTCTGTCTGGCTGACTGTAAACCGCAACAATCTGATGTCGCGAGTCAAGCAGTGCTTGCAAATGGCGGGCGGCGAAATCCGGCGTACCGGCAAAAACAATTTTCAATGGAGTGCTCACTTTAAAATCTTAGAGTCGGGCTGCCTGTCGAGCTTCTTTCTCAAACTTGGTACGAATACGTTGTCTTTTCAAAGGGGAAAGGTAATCTACAAATAATTTACCCACTAGGTGATCAAGTTCGTGCTGTATACAAATGGCCAATAGGCCATCGGCATGTAAGATAAATTCATTTCCTTCTCTGTCCAGTGCAGTCACTGTTATTTTTTCTGCCCGCTCAACTTGAGCGTAATTATTGGGCACAGACAAGCAACCCTCTTCGCTGCTGGTTGTGCCCTCCATGTGGGTAATATCCGGATTGATAAATACTCTTGGTTCGTCCTGATCTTCGGACACATCCATAACGACTACGCGCTGATGCACGTTAACCTGGGTAGCCGCCAGACCAATACCTTTTTCGTCACGCATGGTTTCGAACATGTTATCAACCAAACGTGTAATATCTTTATCAAATTTTTCTACAGGTTTTGCGACAGTGCGTAAACGCTTATCTGGAAACTGCAGTACTTCTAATATTGCCATTGTTCTATTCTGCTAAATGTTAAGACCAAATGTATATGGTGGAGGGTTTATTGTTAACCAATTATCTCTCAAATAAGCTAAGTTAGTTAATAAAATCAGTATAAATTACTATACGATCAATCGGATTAGACTATTTAATCATTGAAAACAGACGCTATTCTAGCCTATATGGATATAAAACTTAATAGTTGTCGCAGTGAGGTGAGTGAATAAGATGGGTAAAAAGATATTTAACTATTTGATATTCATGGCTTTACTGCCTACAATTTGTTTTGCAGATAAATTGGTTATTAGAGAGTCAGCACCAGAGGTTTACATCGTAAAGAAGGGGGACACCCTTTGGGATATTTCTAATATTTATCTAAACGAACCCTGGTTGTGGCCACAACTTTGGCGGACCAATGTTCACATTAGCAATCCCCATTTAATTTATCCAGATGATGAGCTGCGTCTGCGGTTCAATGAGAAAGGCGAACCGGTAATTGAGATCATACGCGCAGCATTAAAATCTGAGATCAAAATATCTCCAGAGGGAGGCAAAGTATTTAAACCAGCAGGGTCTATTTCGACACTACCCTGGTCGATGATAAAGCCATACATTGAACATGACATGATCATGACGCAGCAAGACTATGACAAGCATCCATATATCTTAGGGGATGAAGAGGGCGCGGTGCTTTTTGTGACAGACGACCTGGTGGTGAGTAAGTCGGTTAGAGGCAAGACTGATAAGTACAGAGTGGTTCGTCAACAAAACGAAATACACGATTTGTCTGGGAATTTTTTGGGTCTACAGGTTAGGCATGTGGCAGACGCAATTCCATTTGAATCGAAACTGGACAAGCAAGTATTGATCAAAATTAAGAGGGCGCGCTTTGAAGTTAAGCGTGGTGACAAGATGATATCTGCCACAGAAGACTATTCGGATTCCATGGAATTAGTCGCTGCCGAGGGGCAAAGGGGTCATATAGTTGACGACCTTGAACAGCACGACTTACTGGGTAGATATAATGTCGTCATATTGAACCTGGGAGCAACAGAAGTGACGGCAGGCACCGTAATGGGAATTTATGCTCAAGGACCGAATATTATTGATACCTATAAGCCCCAGTACGAAGGTGAAAATAACTTTCTACGCAATGCATTTTTGATTGGAGAGGAGATCCCTCAGCCCGCATTGAAAGTGGGAGAGTTAGTGGTATTTAAAGTATTCGACAAGGCCAGTTACGCACTTATTACCCAATCGACTAAGCTTATTCGTAGGGGAGCTATTGTAGCTAAACCCTAAGTAGAGATTATCTTGCAGGTATCAAGCAGGAGTGACTATGCAAAAGGATATGCAAGGCAACAATAGGAATAGTGGCCAACTCCCATTGGAACATTGGTTAACGTTAGAGCAAGTGCCTCGATTTGGCATTGCTAAGTTGCAAAGAATGTTGTCCCGTCACCGCATTAAGGCAGAAGAGATTTTTGCCGCCGATTCATCGACCTTAAGTCATTTTGGTTTTAACCCATCACAAATACAGGTCATCCACTCTCCTAATCAGCGATACATAGAGAGGAGTATTGCATGGCAATTAGGGGCGCCGGATAGATTCATTTTACCATTTGGCCATCCTGCTTATCCATCGTTGCTTGGTGAAATTGCCGTACCTCCTATGCTACTCTACGGCTGTGGGGATACTAATTTATTATGCATGGCGCAGATAGCCATTGTAGGTAGTCGAAATCCAAGCCCTAGCGGTAAAGAGAATACCAAGTATTTTGCCAATTCCCTGAGCAATTGCGGCTGGACAATAACCAGTGGTTTGGCCTTAGGTGTTGATGGTTTGGCTCATCAGGGGGCGTTGTTTGGCCGTGGATTGACGGTTGCTGTGCTCGGCACGGGCATTGATTATATCTATCCGCGCAGACATGTTCGGCTAGCCGAAAAAATACTTGAGAATGGAGGCACACTTATATCCGAGTTTGCCCCTAATACGCCAATACGCCCCGAAAATTTCCCCAGACGCAATCGTATCATCAGCGGTTTGTCTCTCGGTACCTTGATTGTTGAAGCAGCAATTAAATCCGGCTCTCTTATCACTGCACGCTTTGCGATAGAACAGGACAGAGAAGTGTTTGCCGTTCCGGGTAATATTCATAATCCCTTAAGCAAAGGTTGCCACTATTTGCTTAAACAAGGGGCTAAACTGGTCGAAGATGTTGGGGATATTAACGAAGAATTTCAAAATTTCAACATCTGGAAGAAATATAGAATTGAAAATAAAACGCAAAAAAATGTTAATCAAGACTTGGCATCTGACCTTTTGTTAGATAGTGTAGATTTTGAAGCTACACCTATAGATATAGTGGCTGAGCGCAGCGGCATACCGGTTTCTCTGGTGATGTCACAATTATTAGAATATGAGTTGCGTGGTTTAGTAACAGCTGTTCCAGGCGGTTACCTTAAATTGGGGGCAAAATAGTATGTTCGATATCCTCATGTATCTGTTTGAAAACTTTATACATAGCGAGACTGAAATTCGTGTTGATCAAGATGAATTGACCGATGAATTGGTGCGGGCGGGTTTTCATCACGATGAAATTTATAAGGCCCTATCTTGGCTAGAAAAGCTAGCAGCTTTGCAAGAAACAGACATCAAGCCTTATCTGGTAAAAGGGCCAACGTCATTCGTAACCCGGATTTACACTCAAGATGAAGAAATGCGCTTGGATGTAGAGTGTAGAGGGTTCTTGATGTTCCTTGAACAAATTAATGTGTTGGACTCATCTACCCGAGAAATGGTTATCGACAGAGTGATGGAAATAGATTCATCTGAATTTTGTTTGGAAGACATGAAGTGGGTGGTGTTAATGGTACTGTTCAATGTGCCTGGCAAAGAAAATGCCTATGCTCAAATGGAAGATTTATTATTTGAGGAGCCAGAGGGACCATTGCACTAGCTCGCCTTCGCACAATTCACGTAGCTTTAATCAAAGCCCTAACCTAAGTGACAACTAAGTCTGTGTCTAAAATAGATCACTCCTTATTTACTGCAAATGAACATGCTCTAGAGCAAGCGTTTGGCCTATGTCCAAAGTGTGATGCACAATTACAATTGCGGCGAGGTAAAGCGGGAGCATTTGTCGGTTGTAGTCAATACCCTCAATGTGATTTTAGCAAGCCTTTGCATGCAACGGAAACCGCTGAAATAAAGGTTATCGACGGCTCACATTGCCCGCAATGCGCATCTCAGTTAGTCATCAAAAAAGGGCGCTATGGTTTGTTTATTGGTTGTAGCAACTTTCCAGAATGCCACCACATTGAATCCACCAAACAACAGGATGACGTTAAGGTGGATTGTCCCGCCTGTGAATCTGGTCAATTGCTTAAGCGTGCCAATAAGTTTGGCAAAAATTTCTATCCCTGTAACAGTTACCCTAAATGTAAGTACGCGCTTAATATGCCACCGATTGCTCACCCCTGCCCCCAGTGTGAATGGCCACTAATGCAAGAAAAAACAAGTGCTAATGGCATAATCTGGCAGTGTCCTCAACGTCAATGCATGCATAAAATGTCTCCAATTTAATAGTGTTTAGGTATTACCTCTGGGCTTGATGCATTACACTTCATTACTCTTAAACCAAGTAAGCAGACTATGGCAGAGCAAGTAAAAGGCGATTCCCTTATCGCGGATTTTCAAGCCGGTAAAATATTCGCCTACCCGACTGAAGCCGTCTATGGTTTGGGCTGTGATCCAGACAATGAACAAGCGGTTATGCGGCTACTATCTCTTAAAAATAGACCAGTTGATAAGGGGGTGATCTTAGTTGCGCAAAACTACTCTCAACTTTTACCCTATGTAGATGATAAATCTATTCCCATGGATAAGCGTACTGAGATTTTTTCAAGTTGGCCGGGACCAGTGACGTGGTTATTGCCTGCTTCAAGTCAGGCGCCAGCGTGCTTAACAGGTGGTTCTTCATTGATTGCGGTTCGGGTGAGTAACCACCCGATAATTCAACAGCTATGCGAACTATTTGATAAACCGTTGGTTTCAACCAGTGCGAATATATCAGGCTACGATCCAGCCCTAAGCATTGAGCAGGTTAAGCAACAATTTGCAGACAATGTTGTGCTGGTCGAGGGCGAGTTGGGCGACGCAACTAAGCCTAGTAAAATCCGCCATGGCCTGAGCGGTCAAACAATAAGGGAAAGTTAGATTATGCAGCAAATAGAAATACCGGATATTGAAGAGGTTAAGGCTTTCTTACTCAAGCTACAAGACAATATCTGTCAAACCTTGGAATTAGCAGATGGCCGTGGAAACTTTATTGAAGACAATTGGCAGCGTGAACAAGGCGGAGGCGGCCGAACACGGGTATTAACTAATGGCAATGTAATTGAGCAGGGTGGCGTCAATTTTTCTCATGTGTTTGGTGGAAAACTGCCGGCATCTGCAACAGCGGCTAGGCCCGAATTGGTCGGCCGTACGTTCCAGGCTGCAGGGGTATCTTTAGTTATACACCCAAAGAACCCACATATACCTACATCACACGCGAATGTACGTTTTTTCATAGCTGATAAACCCGGTGAAAAGCCAGTTTGGTGGTTTGGTGGGGGATTCGATTTAACACCCTTTTATCCCGTTCAGGATGATGTTGTGCATTGGCACACGGTAGCAAATAAACTTTGCCAGCCTTTCGGTGAAAAGGTCTACCCTAAATATAAAGCGTGGTGTGATGAATACTTCTATTTAAAACATAGAGATGAAACACGAGGAGTAGGGGGGTTATTTTTTGATGACTTAAATGAATGGGGCTTTGATAGAAGCTTTGCATTTATGCAGGCTGTGGGTAACGGCTTTTTAGATGCCTATGTACCGATTATCGAACGACGTAAAGCCACTAATTTCTCTCAGGAAGAACGTGACTTTCAGTTATATCGCAGGGGACGCTATGTTGAGTTCAATTTGGTGTATGACCGGGGCACGCTGTTTGGTTTGCAAACTGGGGGTCGCACAGAGTCCATATTGATGTCGATGCCCCCTTTGGCTCGTTGGGAATATGACTACAAGCCCAAGGCTGGCAGTCCAGAAGAGCAGCTCTATAAAGAGTTTTTGCATCCCAGAGAGTGGATTTAGTCTATGGATCGCTATGCTGTTTTTGGTAATCCAATAGTTCAAAGTAAATCGCCTGTGATCCACCGTATGTTTGCAGACCAGCTGGCGCAAGACTTGAGTTATGCTGCGATTGAACCGGCCAGAGATGAATTTCAGCCTGCGATTACTGATTTTTTTGCCCATGGCTCGCTGGGTGCAAATGTTACCGCCCCCTTCAAGTTGGAAGCGTTTAACTTTGCAAGTGAATTAACTCAAAGAGCGAGTCTGGCTGGTGCGGTAAATACGCTAAAGCGTCTAACGGATGGCAAGGTACTGGGCGATAATACTGACGGTCAAGGTTTGGTTGAAGATTTGTGTCGGCAGTTTGGCTCAATTAGCGGCCTAAACATATTGTTGCTTGGCGCAGGCGGAGCTGCCCAAGGGGTCATTGCTCCGCTGTTTAGTGCTGGTGTGACCGCTATTTGTATTGCCAATCGTACCGAGCAAAAAGCCCAGACCTTGGCTCAAAGATTCGCATCTCATGGAAATGCTCATGGATGCAGTCTTGATGTTCTGCCGGGGGCAGACTTTGATTTAATCATCAATTCCACTTCATCTAGTATGACGGGAGATGTGCCGGGTATTCACCCCTCAGCAATAGAGAATGCTCGTTATGCCTATGATATGTTCTACCAAGACCGGCCAACTAGCTTTATGCAATGGACATTGCAGAGCAACACTAATATACAGGTCAGTGATGGTCTGGGCATGCTAGTAGGTCAGGCGGCGGAAAGTTTCTATGTCTGGCGCGGGGTAAGACCCAACATTACGCCAGTGATAGATAAATTGAGAAGCAATTTGTAAAAGAAAGTTTGGCTCTAGTTTTCGGATAAGTACTCGTCTTTAAGCAAAACATAGTTATCAGCAGATTGTTTCAAGAACGCCATCTCGGTCTCTTTTAGGGCTCGAGCTTGTTTAACCGGGCTGCCAACATACAAATATCCACTTTGTAGAGTCTTATTTGGCGGAACTAGGGCCCCTGCACCAATAAATACATTATCTTCTACGATTGCGCCATCCATTATGATGGCGCCCATTCCGACTAAGATACGATTACCCAGAGTGCAACCGTGCAGCATGCACTTGTGACCGACTGTCACATCTTCACCAATAGTCAAAGGGAATCCATCGGGATTAGCTTGGCTAATACGGCTAACGTGCAAAACCGTTCCATCTTGAATATTGCTGCGTGCGCCAATGCATATATAGTTAACATCACCACGGGCAGCAACGAGTGGCCAGATACTAACCTGCTCAGCGCATTTGATGTCTCCAACCAAAACAGCTGATTCATCTACATATACATCTGGAGCCAAATTGGGAAATACACCTTTATAACTGCGAATAGTCATATGCCACACCTCAAAGAAAAACTGACGGGATTCTAACAAAGTCCCGGGATCAAAGTATAAAAATGCGCCTTTTGAGCGTGAATTAAGCACTTAGTTGGAAAAACGCGCACTTGGCAGAAAAAATGAAATAAAACCTTGCACTGTAAAGTTGTATCTTTATAATGCGCCCTCGCTTCGGGGCAAAGATGTTTAACGACATTGAATAAGCCCTCAGCATTATCGGATTGATGATGTGGACAGTAAAGCTTCAGGGCTTATGTCAGGCGGGATGCAAC
>JAWUXW010000102.1:0-10703 GCA_034111125.1 Paraglaciecola sp. | reverse complement strand
GTCTATGAAGGCAACCAGCATTCCTTAGACGTTACGCTTTGCTATGAAACTTGCCAACGCCTTCTGAGTTGATCACATATCAAGCACAATGTTATAAGAGTGTGAGCCAGGACGGGTTATCGCTCTATCCCGCTAGTCAGTCTTGACGGTAATCCTACAGCCAACGCCTAACCTGTCGTTTGTAATCTACATATTCCTCAGCAAAGATCCCTTCAATGGCGCGTTCTTCGGGCTTGATTTGAAAGCGGGTCATATACCAGATAAAGAGTGGCAGTAGTATTAGGCTGACTATAAAGCCAGTGTTTAACACTGCGCCGCTTAACACCAATGCCATACCAAGGTACATGGGGTTGCGGGTATATTGATAAATGCCGCCAGTGACAAGGTTAGAGGCCTTATCAGGGTGGGTCGGGTCAATGGTGGTTTGTGCCCGTTTAAACTGCCATAGGCCGGATAGGGTGGCCAATACTCCGGCAATAATAACAACCGGGCTTGCTTCCACTGCCCATAGGGGCAATGCCGGGCCTAGGGCCAAGTAGCGTAATAAAAATGCCAGGCTGATAAATATTATCAGGATCAGTACCGGCGGTATTTTCAGCTCTAAAAATGCCATGTTATGTTTTTAGCTCGGCGCTGCTTATCTCGTCAGCACTTGGGACTGTATTGTCCAGCTCACTCTTCCAGCGCTGATGACCAACATGCTCTTTTACCAATTCGATACACTCGTTGATGATTAGCAGCACTTCTTTATCCAGAGATTTTTCCTCTGATGAGAAGGTATTGATACCGTGCTGGGCAAAATTACTCAGCTTTGCCGGGGTCATGTCCTGCAATAAGTTAATAATCGACTGGGTGACAATATCCGTGACTGCGTTTTCCAGAGTGCGCTCAATAGTGCTGCCCATTACCGGCAGCAAACGTAATGTGGAAACCTGGTTATTACTGCGCACAGCATGCCCAACACTTTGTTGAACGTGCTCTCTTACGGTTTGACCATGCTCCTTATCGGCAATCGAGTCGCCCATATGCACCAGCATGGCAGCTAGCCATTCGCTTAAGGTCTGCTGTCTGCTTGCCAGTACTTTGTTAGTAATATCGTCAATCAATGGCGAGCCCGCAGCGATATCTTTTTGCGCGTCACTGAGCACCTTAACCACGATGCGATCGCTAAGTTCTTCTACCAATACATCATAATAAAACATCACAAAACGGAAAAAGGCCGTATTACGCAAGTCAATGATTTGGTATTTTTGTAGGCGATACAAAATGGAGAACACCCGTAAAAATCGGAAAATCCGCGCGCCACTTAAGGGAATGCAGCCTACTAAGTCGTACCAATGAATGAAGGGGAAAAAATACCAACGGAGGTATTCTTTGCGCACAACGGCGGCGACCCAGCGAACGCAGAACTCGCTTAAGAATATGGCAATAAAACCCAGGTCAATAATGGCAAAATTTGCATGCACCGGTTTATAAGCTTCGACCATTGCCGGTGACAGGGAGTACAAGGTAGTTTGGACAAATTCGGCGGCAAATAGAGAGTCGAGCAAGATCCACAACAGGTTGAGTACCAGCAGGAATAACATGGTTAAATCGAGAAACAGCCATGGACCTTCATGGCTGTCTTTTAGGCGCTTTAAACTAAAGTTGAGCATTCATTTACTAATTTTTTGGTGGATTTTGGTGAGGCTTAGGCACGGGTCACATCAACAAATACTTTGATTTTCTGCCCGGGCTGTAGGTATTTTTTGGGATTAAGTTGATTCCATCGCTGTAAATCAATTATCTGCACTTTAAATTTACCGGCTATTTTAGCTAAAGAATCACCGTTGCGCACAGTGTAAGAGAGTGAGCGCATGACCGCATTATCTCCTTGTTCAGTACTGATTTGATTGACCCAAATAACCAGCTCTTTACCTAGACGCAAGGTATCTTTAGGGGCCATTCCATTCCATTTAGCTAGGCTTCTGACGCTAACGTCATATTCACGGCTGAGATCCCACATGGTATCCCCGGCTTTTACCTTGTATTTAAGTTGATGAGAGCCATTCTTGCGGGACTGGGTGGAAACCAAGCGCTGCTCCTGGGATAAGGAATAATAATCCAGAGACTTTAGCGCGACGGGGATCACTAGATGCTTGCCCTTGCGGATCATACTGCCCTTGAGCTCGTTAACCCGGGCAATGATATCAGGAGTTGTGTGGTATTTTTTTGCCAGCTTTAACAAGCTATCACCACCTTTGACCTTGTGACGCACCCAATTCAGGCGCTGATCATTTTCAGTTTTCTGGATGGCGAGGGTAAATTGCTCCACTGTGTCAATGGGCAGTAAGAGGCTAAATGGACCATCAGGATCCGTCGCCCAACGGTTGTAGCCGGGATTGAGTGCATGTAATTCTTCAACACTTAAATTGGCTAAATCCGCGGCCAGGGCCAGATCTATTTGCGAACCAACATCAACCACTTCGGTGATCGCATGATTATCAATCTTCGGCCAGTCAAAATTATAGCTTTCACTGTTACTTAACATATCCGCTAAAGCAAGTAATTTTGGTACGTATGCTCGGGTTTCTCTGGGGAGATCAAGATTCCAAAAATCCGTTGGTTTACCGGTTTTTTTGTTCTTCCTAATTGATCTGCGTACGCGACCTTCTCCACTATTGTAAGCTGCCAGTGCATGCAACCAGTCGCCATCAAACATCTTGTTCAGATAATTAAGGTAGTTTATCGCCCCCTTCGTTGAGGCCATTACATCCCGTCTGCCGTCGTACCACCAAGTTTGCTTCATGCCGAAACGTTTGCCGGTAGAGGGAATGAACTGCCACATACCTGCCGCACGACCGTGAGAATAGGCAAAAGGATCAAAGGCACTTTCCACAATGGGCAGTAATACCAGTTCCAGAGGCATATTCTGGCGTTCAAGTTCTTCAACGATCAAATACAGGAAGGGTTTCGCTCGTTTTGCCACTCGTTGCATGTATTTAGGATGTTTTAGATACCAGTCACGTTGGACTTTGATGTGCCTATTTTCGGGATGTTCAAAGGCCAATTGCTGACGGATCCGTTGCCAAACATCGATGATTGGTTCGGGCATAACTGGGTTTAATATTGGCGCTTCTGCCCGGGGAACTGCAACGGATAAGGGAAGAAAAATATCCACTGCTGCAACCGGGTGAGTGATTGGAATGGTGCCAGCTTTGGCTGATTCACAATCAAACAAATCTGCAACGTGTTGCTCCGACTCTTCGCAAGAATACAGGATCTGTTCGGCTATTTGATGGGCTTGCTCAAGTTGACTGGCGATGTCGGTATTTTCATCTTCCGTGACCTGATAGGCCACCAGCAATGAGATTAGAGACAAGCTGAGCATTTTTTTTAGAGGCACTTATTTTTCCTTTTATTTTACGCCTACAGTCTACCGATTAAAAATTATCTTTCCAGCCCCTAAGTACAGCGAATATGTCTTGCTCAGCCTTTAACTTTGTTCCCGAATATTTCTGGGCATTGGATTTCACCTCTGCGCGGTGACTCCGTAAAAATGGGTTGATGGCTATCTGTTGGCCAATAGTAGATGGTAATGTTGGCTTTAGTTCTATCCGTTGAGATTCTGCCCACCCTTTATAACTGTGTAAGGCTTCGTTGTTAGGTTCAACTTGCTCAGCAAATTTGATATTGGCCAGGGTATATTCATGGGCGCAGTACACCAAAGTCTGCTCAGGTAATTCGCTGAGTTTATTTAGGGATTGATGCATCTGCTGGGATGTACCTTCGAATAGTCGGCCACAGCCGGCCGAAAACAAGGTATCACCGCAAAACAAGCCAATATCTCCATAATAGGCAATATGATCGAGAGTATGTCCGGGAACTTCCATCACCCGAAACGATTCACCAAGTTCCGCTAGGTCAATCTCATCGCCCTCGGCTAACTGCATGGTTACATGGGCGATTTTGTCATTTTTGGGACCGTAGATATTGACCAGAGGAAAGGCATTAAGTAGATCGCTAAGGCCATTGGTGTGATCCCAATGATGGTGAGTAACCAATATGTCTGTGAGCGTTAAGCCATTAATTTTGCAGTATTTTAGAACAGGTTCGGCGTCACCAGGATCAACTACCGTGCAGCTAGCGCCATTTATCAAACACCAGATGTAATTGTCATTAAAGGCTTTGAGCGGAACAACGTTGAATGATGACATATTTACCTCTGTTTATTTATATTAACTGGACGATTGTAGTGTTAAGCGTTAAATATAAATGCTCGCTAAAGTTAATTCAATTGAGTAAAGTCAATTGCTATGAAACCTGCTTTAAGAAATACTGCGCCCCATTATCCCACGACCTGGCAAGATATACCGTTGGGTGAAGAAATAAAAGGGCTAATTGAGCAACAATTAGAGGAAGTGAGTCGGCAATTTTTTGGCTATCACTTAGTCAAAGTGGGTAATTTGAGCAGCGAAATTAACCTGACTCAATGTCCGATAAAACATGTCGTCAATCTTACACCGCAGATAAATCAGTTTAGTTCTCTGTGCTCCTTATCAAGAGAATTGCCCTTAAATGAAAATAGTGTCGATGCTTTTTTACTGGCTCATGAATTGGATTTTGCCCAAGATCCTCATCAAATTTTACGTGAAATAGACCGTGCACTTATTCCCAACGGCCATGTAGTGATCGTCGGTTTTAACCCTCTGAGCCTTGCCGGTGTGCTTAAGTACCTGCCTATTAATCGGCAAAACATTCTGCATGATGCGCGCTTTTTTAGCGCTCCTAGAATTAAGGACTGGTTGGGTTTATTGGGCTTTGAAGTGATGACTCAACAACAGTTGGTGTTTTCCGAGTTATTTTTTAATCGTAAATTCAATCCCGACGGTAAGCTTTATCAGTGGTGTGAAAAGTACTTAAGCGCACTGTCAGCGATGTACATCATCGTCGCCAAAAAACGGGTCGTACCTTTGTCGCTGATTAAACCCAAATGGAAGACAAAGAACAGCTTTGCCCCTGTGGGTGCCAGTATGCGAACTAACGGTATCAATCGCACAGGGGTGGAGTAGTTTTTAGCCCGGCTTATGTTTGTGACTATGTCCGGTCACTGTTCTATATCAGGTCAACAATTTGTCAGCCAGTAATTTTCCCCCATTAGTGCTTTTACCAACTGCATCCTAAATTGTGTAGTTATGTCATTGCAGTTGGTTTATAAATTATAATAGTTAACGCTCTGTGAACCATGTAGCGATAGTTTGTCTATCTTCCTCAGTCATCCGGGTTTTATTGAGTAGGGGCATGTCTTTGGTCACAACTGAGCGGTGATGGATAAGTGCGGCCCGTTGTTCTATTTGTCGCCAGGTATCAAACATCACGCCCATTGGCGCGATTACAAATATTTCATCGCTGGGTGTGGCTGAGTGACAGTTTGCGCAGTGAATTTGCATTACTTCATAGACTTTCTTCTGCTCAGTGCTTAGTTCTGCTATTGGCGTTTCGACTACAGTAGCCCTTGCTTCATTCTGAGGAACCCTAGCTGGCATTGATATCCACCCTGCAATGGCAATCATACCTATAGCGCCAAATACGAGGATGGAAGGGCGCGAAATACCAATATGCTTGAGGTTAAAGTAATGCCTGATCCAAGCTGAGACAATGGCGATCGCTACCAGTACCAACCAGTTTTGTGGATGTTGGTAAGTCATCGGATAGTGATTACTGATCATGATAAATAGCAGGGGCAGGGTCAGATAGTTATTGTGCACTGAGCGCAATTTAGCACCCGCGCCCCAACGGGGATCGATTTCGGTCTTATTGGTCACTGCAGCAACCATTAGGCGCTGGGCAGGCATGATCTTGAAGAACACATTACCGGCCATAATTGTGCCCACTAAGGCACCTACATAGATATAGGCTCCACGGCCACTAAACCAATGGGTAGCCAGGTAGGACGCCATGGTTAGCAGTACCAACAAGAACAGACCAAACATCGCAGGGTATCGTGCCAGAGGGCTTCTGCAAGCACCTTCATAAATGGCTAATCCGCCAAATATCAGTCCCAATCCCAGCATGATCGCGTCATTTGGTGACAAGTTCATCACCGCGGGATCAATAAGATAGACCACGGCTCCATGATAATAAATCAGGCCAAGCAATAAGAAACCACTGATCCAGGTGGTATAGGCTTCCCATTTAAACCAGTGCAGGGTTTCGGGGCTTTTTCCCGGACCATATTCATACTTTGAGACTTCGTAAAAACCGCCCCCATGAACCGCCCAACGATCCCCCTTAATACCTTTTTCTCTTTTCCAGTCAGGGGCTGGGCGCAGATTGTTGTCCAGCCAGATGAAATAAAAGGACGCGCCAATCCAGGCTACGCCGGCAATAACGTGAAACCAACGAATAAATAAAGATGACCAATCAAGCCAAGCCATTAGGAGTATCCTTTTTAAAGTCTGTTTTTGAAAGTAAGGAAGTGCTGCAAGATGGCCCCTGGTAGACGAGCTCTCCTGCAATATAGGTGGCGCTTATCGCCCGATCGTCTGCCAACATGCTAAGGGCAAATATTATATCTTCAGGTTGACGATGCTCGGCAAAGCGCAAGGTGCTTAACTCATCAAAGTCTGGATCAAGTATCACAAAGTCGGCATCGCTGCCGGGATTTAGGTTGCCAATGTGCTCCGCGAGTCCCAGTCCTAGTGCAGCCCCCTGGGTCATTAAATACAATCCCTGCATTGGATCTATCTGATGGCGCTGTAGTTGGCATACTTTGTAGGCCTCGCCCATGGTTCTTAGCATGCTAAAACTGGTGCCGCCGCCAACATCGCTAGCCAGGGCTACGGGTATAGTAAGTTGCTCGGCTCGTTTAAGATCAAACAAGCCACTGCCCAGAAATAAATTAGACGTCGGGCAAAATGCGATCGTTGCGCCGGATTGGGCAAAGCGCTGCCATTCTTGATCTTCAAGATGCAGGCAATGGCCATAGACTGCTCTGGGCCGAAGAAGATTGTGTTGGTCATACACATCCAGATAGCCAGAATGATTGGGATATAAGGATTTGACCCAGGCTATTTCATTGTGGTTTTCTGACAAATGAGACTGAATAAATACATCCGGATATTGCTCGGCCAATTCGCCTAAAAGATGTAATTGTGCTTCGCTACTGGTGGGTGCAAATCGCGGAGTAATTGCATAGTGAAGGCGGTCTTTACCATGCCATGTGTCTATTAAATCAGCACTGTCTTGTTGCGCTGAATCAGGGGTGTCCTGTAACCAAGGTGGGCAATGTCTGTCCATGCAAACCTTGCCGGCGATCAACAACATTTTCTTGTGCTGAGCAGCTTTAAAAAGTGCATCAGTAGCTTGTTTATGCACAGAAGAATAGACCATCGCCGTCGTCGTGCCATGTTTGAATAGTTGTCGCAGAAAGACCTCAGCAATTTTACTGGCGTAATGCTCATCGGCAAATTTTCTTTCTACCGGAAAGGTGTAATTTTCCAGCCAATCGAGTAGTTGTTCCCCAACGCTGGCAATCATCTCCGTCTGGGGAAAGTGTAAATGACTGTCGATTAGGCCGGGGATCAGTAATTTCCCTGAGTGATCATGCAATATAGCACCAGGATATTGATTGATAAGTGTTAAATATTCGCCGACAGCTAGTATTTTATCCTTATGTGTAAGTAATAAGCCATCTTCGAAGTATTGGTAATTGTCTCCTGGACAGCTGCTTGCCCTGGGGAAATGCAAAATTGCGGCGCGATAAGCGTGTAGGGTCATCGGCCGCTGCGCTCGTTGAATTGACGCACAGTCAGGCCTAAATTTTTCATTAACTACCACGATAAGAGCTAAAGCCATAGGGAGAAATTAGCAGGGGAACATGGTAGTGCCCTCCGTTATCCTCAAGCTCAAAATGAATGTCTACAAAGGGATAAAAAGCCTTTTGGTGATGACTCAGTAAATACGCTTTTGTGTGAAAACGCAGCTGATACACTCCGAGGTGAAATTGAGTGTCTTGCCAATTATTACAACGCCCATCGGCATCAGTTTCTGCCTCAATAGACTGCCCCTCAGGTGTGCTTAGGGTGAGGCGCATATTCGCCGCTGGTTTACCTAAAGTCGTGTCGAGCACATGGCTGGATAAGCTGTTCATTCATATTCTCAATTTAATTTGTTTAGTGGGTCTTTCTCAATACCTTTATTTAGACGTATGAGGATTATTTTTATCTGCTCAGCAGCGGCGATTACAAGCTCTTTCTCAGGACTATTTTCTATTCTAAGCAGTAGCGCTGCAAGCATGGTTTCTGCACTTAAACCTGTGGCACAAATAATAAAGATAAAACCATTTCTTTGCAGGTACTTATGATTCAATTGGCTAAGTTCAATGAGCGTCTGCTCACTGGCGTTGTTGGCACCACTTTGCTCATTGCTGGCCAGCCCCTTGGTGCTGGCAAATTTTTCACGAAGGCTATTCACATCGCCAATCATCGGATGGGCTTCAAAGGCTTCAAGGTAATCGGCGCTCTGGCACGCTTGCCAAACATTCACAGCCTTAGCATGCAGGTCATCAAGGCTAGGGTATGGGCGTTGCTGGGCCATGCCATCAATCCACTTGCTGGCGGTACAGGCATGACTGAACCAGGCTTTTGCTTGTGTTTCAGACAAAGCATTTAGTTCAACCAGTGTCATAGAGAACCTTCCATTAACTTGGCTAATTGCTTGCTCTGCAGCCAGTCTTTTTGTTGTTGCGTTTTACTTCGCTGTGCAACTTCTGCCTGCTCATTATTAAGCAAGATGATCAGCTGCGCGGCGATAGACACGGCTACTTCAATCGGCTTTTTACCGGGTATATCAGCTAGGCCGACCGGGCTAACCAGGCGCTGTATTTGCTCTTGACTAAGCCCATGATGGCTTAACTTGCTGTGAAAACGTCGTGCCTTAGTATCGGAGCCAATCATTCCCACGTAAGCAATATCAGCCCGAGCCAGACTTGCGCCAACTAGCTCATAGTCCAACTGGTGATTGTGGGTCATGATCAATACCCAGGCGGATTGAGCTAAAGCTTTAAGTTCTTCCACCGGTTCTTCGCTTACGATTACCTTGACGTTGTTTGGCAATATCTCAGCAGGGAACAGTTCGCTACGTTGATCGATCCAAGTGATCTGCAATGGCAACTGTGCCAAGATTGGCAGCAGCGCTTTGGCAACATGCCCCGCACCAAATACCGCCAGGTGTTGCCCGTGGGCAATCATGACCTCAAATAACACGTTGGTTGCACCGCCGCAGCACTGGCCCAGTTTACTGGCTAAGGGGTAGTGCTCGACTACTTGTTGTTCTTTGCCACTAGCCATTAACCTACGGGCCTGCTGAGTAGCCAAGAATTCAAGATGACCACCGCCAATGGTGTCGAATTCGCTGTCATCGGTAACAATCATTTTACTGCCACCATCTCTGGGCGTTGAGCCAGCGGTAGCAAGCACAGTGACCAAAACATAGGCCGTGCCTTGTTGCTGGCATTGATGCAGCGCCTCAAACCAGGAGTCAGGCCTCATTTTTGAGCCTCCAGCTGTTGCTTAATATCGTCAACCGCATCGAGTACTTTCTCCGCAGTCGCGGGCGTATCAAGTTTTGGATCAAGCTGATAATCAGCGAGGCTCGACACCGCATCTTTTAAGGCACACCAAACTGAGTTAGCGAGCATCAAAGGAGGCTCACCCACGGCTTTAGAGTGGTAGATGCTTTTTTCATCGTTGTCACGGGGGTAGAGGTCAACATTGAATACTTCTGGCGTATCGCCAATTGCTGGGATCTTATAGGTTGCCGGGTTATTGCTGAGCAGTTTGCCACTGCCATCCCAACGTAATTCCTCAGTGGTTAACCAGCCCATACCTTGAATAAAGCCGCCTTCAATTTGGCCAATATCGATCGCCGGGTTCAGACTGCGGCCCACATCGTGCAATATATCCACCCGTGTAACTTTGTATTCGCCGCTCAAGGTATCCACGCTAACTTCTGAGCAACTGGCTCCATAAGCGAAGTAAAAAAACGGACGGCCTTCGGCCTTGTCGCGATTGTAATTAAGTTTTGGAGTACGATAAAAGCCTGAAGCCGATAAGGATATGCGGGCAATATAGGCGAGTTGGATCAATTCAACAAAGGGTAAGCTGTGCTCTTGCAAATAAATTGATTGATCACGAAACACCACCTTATCCGAGTCGCCCTTAACTAAGTCAGCGTAAAACCCTGCCAGTCGCTGTTTAATGATGATACAGGCGTTTTGTGCGGCTTTGCCGTTTAAGTCAGTACCGCTTGATGCTGCGGTAGGCGAGGTATTCGGGACTTTGTCGGTGCGCGTAGAAGTGACTTCAATGTGCTCTAGGGGCAGGCCAAATTCGTTGGCAACAATTTGGCCAATCTTAGTATGCAGACCCTGACCCATTTCACTGCCGCCATGGTTAATCTGCACACTACCATCGGTGTATATGTGCAGCAGGGCGCCGGCCTGATTAAGATGCTTGGCGGTAAAGGAAATACCAAATTTAACCGGCGTTAAGGCCAGGCGTTTTTTGATTACAGGGCTAGAGGAATTAAATTTTTTAAGCTCTTTTCGTCGCGGCCAATACTGGCTACTTTCTTCAAGTTTTTCGACCAGATCCGGCAATAGGTTATGCTCTATCAACATTCCATAGGGAGTCATATTGCGCTCACTATCATGCTCATCATAG
>JAWUXW010000101.1:0-13461 GCA_034111125.1 Paraglaciecola sp. | reverse complement strand
AACGGCTCATCAATTACGAAGATGATGTGTTGAGATTTATGACCCACTCGCAAGTTCCATTCACCAACAATCAAGGTGAAAATGATATCAGGCTGCCCAAAGTGCAGCAGCAAATTTCAGGCTGTTTCCGCAGCTGGGAAGGGGCTAATATTTTCTGTCGCGTACGTGGATATCTGTCAACCTGCCAAAAGCATGGCTTCAGTAGCTGTGAGGCCATGACGTTGTTATTTGATGGTAAGCTGCCTGATTTTTGTTACCAGCAGCCTGACGAAAATTCATTGTCCGTTAGCTAACACCGCCAGATGTGACGAAATCCTAATCCCACCGAAATATGAAGAGGTGCAAACGAACGGGGTTCCAACACCATTGAAATGTGGCGGGGTTGCGCGTATTCGCGAGGACAAGTCCTGCGTGTTATTCAGTGGACCTAAAAACGCTGAATAATTACTAAAAAATTAGGTAAACGTAGCACCATAGGTATCCAATGTGCGGGTAAAGCTGTGACCTTAGGCAAGTCAATACCCATGGCTACAGTCACAGTCAGTAATTCCTTCATTAAAGCCGCGAGAACCAAACGGTACGCCCGCGGCTCCAACATTGCCTTGACCAGAATGTCTGCCAAAGCGTTTACGCTATTACCCAAATTAAGCTGTAATTTAGCCCACAGCAATGAGTCCATGTCCCGTGTTTGGTCCAGCGGCATCAAGTGAGAGTGTATAAGTTGCACTAGGGCACGAGTGACTTCCCTACTTTGAACATGTGACTCCAGGGTTAAGTTGCCCTCAGAGCCCCGGTGAAAATGACCGTCACTGAGTTCTACCACATTAAAAGGCACCATCACCCTTAGTATCAGGTTATCAGGATACAGTTGTCTGATTATCTTGTCTGAGCCCAAACCATTTTGGCAACACAGAATCACGGTATCGGGTCCCACTAAGGGGAAGATATCACCTGCCGCCCGCTCAACTCCGGTACATTTGACTGTAAGCCACAAAAAATCAGCAATAAAGTTACTTTCGCTGGTCAGCATTAAAAGCTTAGGATCGACAAAATTGAATTGTGACGCCTGTGTTTCATTGTTTTGGTAGTCGGTTAGTTGTAGTCCTTTGGCCAGTTTAGCCTGGATCTTGGGTCGACAGACTAAACTGACATTCAGTCCTTTTGCCTTTAGCGCCCCACCGAGAAAACACCCAATCAAGCCCGCTCCAAATACCACATGTAATTTCATAACCCTACCCAGTCGTTTAATTTAGAATCTAATACTTATTTCGTGACATAAAATCCCCTACAATAGGCAAAGACTGTAGTACTAGGAACTCCAATTGGCATCCTTTTTTGCATATACCCAAAACTTTGGCAGATACTTTTTTCCGCCGTTTTTTCTATTCGCTGGTTTATTTATCTTTTACCAACAGCAACCTGCCTTAATTACTGAATGGTTCGGCAAGCTTTATTGGTTGAATCATGCAAGCTTAGTCGCCGCAGGGCTCATTGCCTTGCAGTTCGGCCGCAGCCGCCTGGTATTTTGCTGCATATTGATGATGTTTATCAGCTTACCTGTCGATAGATTTTTTAGCGAAGAGTTTCAGTCATCAAATATATTGTTAACCATCATCATGATCCAAGTATCTTACCTGTCTTGGTCAAATGATAAGGGCTTTGCCCCAATAAATCTATTCTCTAGTGGATTGCAATTAAGTGCCATCGCTTTGCTCAGTTGGTATGGTCTGCCATATTTACTGGAGCTAAGCCGAGATTTATTAGCCCCCATGCAAAGCCTTATATTCGGTGTGAGTCCTGAATTAAGTGGGCTGTTTACGCCATTTGAATGTATGACTATATTGGTTCTGTTTGGCGGCACCTCGCTGCGGTTTATGCTGCTCACCGACAATAATCATTGCGCACTGTTTTTTACCCTTATGGTTCTTCTCACCATGCAAATAAACGCCGATCCTCTGCTGACCCGCCTGGCAATTTTTACCCTTGGGCTATTTTACATTTACGCCATATTAAAAGACAGTTTTACCATGGCATTCAGAGACGAGCTAACCGGTATTCCCTCCCGCCGGGCCTTAATGCAATATGTACAGACCTTAGGCCGTAAATACGTTGTGGTCATGTCAGATATCGACCACTTCAAGAAGTTTAACGATAGTTATGGTCATGACGTCGGTGACGAGGTGCTCAAATTAGTTGCCAGTAAATTGAACAAGGTCAGTGGTGGAGGCAAAGCCTTTCGCTATGGCGGAGAGGAGTTCATTCTTGTTTTTCCCCGGAAAACCATGGCCGAAGTACTGCCTCACGTTGAAGCCTTACGGCAGACGATTGCTGACTACCCTATCGCTATCAGAGCCAAAAACCGCCCCAAAAAGGCCCCTAAAAAATCAAATGCCCAGCTAGGAAGTGGAGAAACCGCTAGGGTTACCACTAGTTTTGGTATAGCCCAGCGTAACAGTGAATTTTCGACCTTTAGCCAGATAATGAAACAGGCGGATATTGCCTTGTATGCCGCGAAAAAAGATGGTCGAAACTGTTTGAAAACTGCAAAAAAAGGCTAGACTAATGAGCATAAAAACAGCCCTGGTTATTGGCTATGTCTGGCCCGAACCCAACTCTTCAGCAGCAGGCAGTCACATGATCAGTTTACTCAGTTTATTCGTAACTCAGGGTTGGCAAGTTAGCTTCGCCAGCCCTGCACAAATGGGCGAGCATAAGGTCGACCTAAGCGAACTGGGCATAGCCGAGCAAAGCATCGCTCTCAATTGCCCAAGCTTCGACAGCTATATTAGCGAGCTAAACCCAGACTTAGTGTTATTTGATCGCTTTATGCTCGAAGAACAATTTGGCTGGCGTGTTGCCCAACAATGTCCAGACGCTCTGAGGATCCTGGACACGGAAGATTTACACTTTCTTCGTAACGCCCGGCATATGGCCCTTAAGCAAGGCCGTGAGTTACTCGACAGTGACTTAAAAAGTGAACTGGCTCAGCGAGAAGTGGCTGCCATATTTCGCTCTGATCTGACCTTAATTATCTCTGACTTCGAACTGAAATTACTAACAGAGTCATTTTCAGTGCCAAAGCACATCTTGCACCACTGCCCTTTTATGCTGGATCTCGCTCACCTGGAAAAACAGACAGCAAGCTACACACAACGACAGGACTTTATTTCCATCGGCAACTTTCGCCATGCTCCAAATTGGGATGCGGTGCTATGGTTGAAACAGGAAATTTGGCCGCTGATAAGAAAGCAGTTACCGGAGGCTGAACTACATATTTACGGTGCCTATCCGCCCCCCAAAGCCACGCAATTACATCAGCCTAAAAACGGATTTTTGGTCAAAGGCTGGGCAGAGGATGCCAGACAAGTGATGGCAAAAGCTCGGGTGTGCATTGCTCCCTTGCGCTTTGGCGCAGGGATAAAAGGCAAACTGGCAGAAGCCATGTTGTGTGGTACGCCGAATGTGACCACGCATATTGGCATTGAAGGCATGCATGGGAGCTTGCCCTGGCCCGGTGAAGTCGCTGATACAGCCGAGCATATCGCCAAGGCGGCAGTGCAACTCTATCAGCAACAAGATAGTTGGTCTGAACACCAAGAACGGGGCTATCACTTACTCGAGCAGAATTTTGATCGGAAGATCCTTGCGCCCTTGCTGTTAGGCAGGATATTACAGCTTAAACGGGAGCTAGCTTTACACCGTTCGAACAACTTCATCGGCAGCATGCTGCGACATCATCAACATGCCAGCACCAAATATATGGCTCAATGGATAGAAGCCAAGAATCGAATTTGAGATTTCAAGCTTCATCCTTAACACTCGTACTGCGGTTTAGAACGTCGCTCTCAAACAAAGAGAAAACGTTAGAGAAATCGGACAGAAGCCCTACAAGTGATTTATTACTATTGCGCCTTGATATGTGATCAACTCAGAAAGCGTTGGCAAGTTTCATAGCAAAGCGTAACGTCGAAGGAATGCTGGTTGCCTTCATATGCCTTGCAATGCAGCTAGGGAGCTTGCCAGTCCTTCCCGAAGGGCGATAGCAAAGTCGCTGACGATGTAGCCGTTATATAGGTTAAAATACGCCGTGATTACGCTACTTTTATTCATCACTGAGTGATCATATATTTAGGTGAATTAGTATAAAGGATGATGTCGATACGTTTGTTCCAGATATTTTCCCGTCATGTCCATGTGCACTTTCACGTCCTAAGCTTGGGCGTAATCAACCATCAAACAACTTTAGAGAAATGAAAAATGAACGAACAGAAAACCTCCCCAACCGTCGCGACACTCGGCGAACTCGCAATGTTGGCAAACTACTCGTTCATGGACACTCTCAACTGCGATCCTGATGCGAAAACAGACGGAGTCGACCACGAACCGCGACAAGTTTTCACTGGCCATTATGTTCCCGTTAATCCTACACCAATCAAAGACCCTGAGTATGTCGTGCACAGCAAACACTTTTTTCATGAACTTGGATTCGCTGACAGCATGGCAGAATCAGCTGACTTCGTCCGCTTGTTCTCTGGCGACATCGCGCACGCCCCAAAGCCGATGCGCAAGGTTGGTTGGGCCAGTGGTTACGCACTTTCTATTTTCGGCACCGAATACGTACAGCAGTGCCCGTTCCAAACCGGTAACGGATATGGAGACGGTCGCGCAGTTTCCGTGCTTGAGGCAGTCATAAAAGGCCGACGCTGGGAAATGCAGCTCAAAGGTGGCGGCCGAACCCCATACTGCCGCGGTGCCGACGGTCGTGCCGTCTTACGGTCGAGTATCCGAGAGTTCTTGGCCCAGGAGCATATGCACTCCCTTGGCGTACCCACATCACGGTCTTTGAGTTTGTACGTGTCGAAAACTGAGAAGGTCAAGCGGCCGTGGTACTCCCAGACAACACGCTCGACGGATCCTGACATGCTGATATCGGAGGCGGTCGCCATCTCGACACGTGTCGCACCGTCGTTCATCCGAGTCGGCCAACTCGAACTTTTCGCTCGCCGTGCTCGCAAAAAAGAACATCCAAAAGCGATGGAGGAACTCGAGAAGATTGTGTTGCACTTGATTGATCGTGAGTACAGTGACGTCATCGACAAGAAACTAAGCACCGCCGAAAAGGTAGTGTTGCTGGCTAACGAGTTCCGCAGCCGACTTACGTCACTTGTAGCAAACTGGGTCCGCGTTGGCTTCTGCCAAGGCAACTTCAACAGCGACAACTGCGCAGCCGGTGGTTTTACCCTTGATTACGGTCCATTCGGCTTCTGCGATGAGTTCGATCCGCACTTTCAGTCATGGACGGGTGGCGGACATCACTTCTCGTTCCTAAACCAGCCACAAGCAGCACAACGTAACTTCCAAATGTTTTGTAAAGCGTTGCAACCTTTGATCACGTTACAGCAGGATTATCTGCAACAGCTCGAAGAGATCCAACTTGGCTTTTCGAAAATGATGCAAACTCAAATGGAGAAGATGTGGGCTGCCAAACTTGGCCTTGGCACGTTTGACTCGGAGTTATTCAATGAGCTAGAAACACTCATGCTGCAAACTCCTGTGGATTACACCATCTTCTTCCGCGAGCTTTCAAAGGTGCCTGATGACATTGGCCCACTCAAAAAAAGCTTCTACAAAGACCCTAAAGGAAGGGAAAAAACCTGGTCGGAGTGGCTCAGCAAATGGAAATTGCTCATCTCCAGCGCCAATATTGATTCGCCCTACTCTCGAGAGGAACTCTCCAGGCAGATGAAACTCGTCAACCCAAAATACAGTTTAAGAGAGTGGTTTGTTGCGCCTGTTTATCAGCAAGCAAACGCAGGGAAGTACTCTCTACTTCGAGAGCTGCAGGAAGTCATGACACAGCCATACGCCGAGCAGTCAAAGGAAGTAGAGGAGAAATACTATAGGCTGAAACCGTCTGAATTTTTTGAGGTAGGTGGATTGTCTTATTATAGTTGCTCGTCATGATTTTCGAAAACTGATCGGCTAGGGAGGCCACTCTTTAGGCGGCCAGCCCACTTTAGAGCTTATGGTCTCAGTGTTAATCAGAATACACCGTGACCATCTATGCAAAGTAAATCATTTCTAGATTTCAAAAAAGAAACACTTTTGCTTAAGGATCACCATGGTATTGCACTACGTAAAGCTAATTTCCGCAGACTTTATAGAATACAAAAGGTGTCCCTTTTTGCTGCTTTTATTCTTATACATTAGATCGACACCGCAACTATGCTGTCTCTCCAGCGCCCGGAATGTTGATATAATCAGACCTATAACGACCTAATACATGCACTCCCCATGTAGTCGAAATAACTACCAGCGCGCCCACTGCTTGATGCAGCACCGCAAAATGTATGTTGACACTAGTGACGACAGTCGCAATGCCAAGTAGTATCTGAATACCATATGCATTGTGGATTGCTATCGATGCTTTTTTGGACTGTTCGCGAATACGCCACGCTAAAACGACCAAAAAACCAACCGTTACCCAGGCCCACCAGCGATGGATAAAGTGGATCATATAGTGATCATTGTTTAGCTTTACCCAGAGATCGTTATTCCAGTCTATTACTGACGGAATAAGAGAACCATTCATCAACGGCCAGGTATTGGAAACATAGCCTGCATTTAGTCCTGCGGTGTAAGCCCCAAATAACAATTGCAGAAACAAAACAATGAAAACTATGAAACCAAACATAGTCAGTTTTGATTGTCTATTTTGACCACCAGCGAGCTGCCGAAGATCCAAAGCGGTCCAGAAAAGACCACCTAAAATAAGCAGTGCAGTCAACAAATGGGTTGCAAGACGAAAATGGCTAACATCCGTGCGCTCGGTTAAACCGGAAGTGACCATCCACCAGCCAATCACGCCCTGCATTCCACCTAGCACTAGCAGCACAGTCAGTCGCAAACCATAGCCATCAGGTATAGCACGTTTAAATGTGAACCAGGCCAGTGGCAGCGCAAAGGCAAGACCAATCAATCGTCCCATAAGACGGTGAATCCATTCCCAAAAATAGATGAACTTGAAATCTACCAGAGTCATACCTGCCGGGCCGTTAATTTGGGTATATTCTGGGATCTGTTGATATTTTGCGAACTCTGATAACCAAGCCGCTTCACTCAACGGCGGTAAAGTACCGGTTATGAGCTTCCACTCGGTAATTGAAAGTCCTGATTCGGTAAGTCGCGTAATACCGCCGACAATAACCATGATAAAAACGAGTAAGGCAACGAAATAAAGCCAGTTAGAAATGGCGATCGGTTGCTTTATGTGACGAACATAGTCGTCTATTTTGTTGGTCATAGTGGGCTTTTTATTATTGAATAGTGTGAAAATTTAGCCTGCAAGAATATCAACTTTCGGTAGAAATAACAGTGGAATCATTAGAGGCAATGAAAGATTTGTTGATGACCCGTGCTATTAAACATTTAGTGGACTGTTCAGACTCCGCTAGACAGAAAAGTCTCTAAAACAGAAAACATCAAAGGCTCCGCTTGTTTTCAGATCACCCTTAAATACTTACGTTCTCTTCCCACTGCGCACTTTCTACACTCATGTCAAAGCGATTACTTTTAGACGCTTACAAAAAAGTTCGAGGTGATTTGCAGCGCAGACTACAAGTCCGGGGTTTCCTATAAAACCGGGGCCAATATTACTTGAGCACTACAATCTGACATTTAAGAATTGCTGGTTCTAATCACTAGCTAACTATGAGAGTGCAACGGCCAGTCGCCAATTTCACCTTTAACCACAAGCTCACTGAGATAATGGGCAGTCACGGCTTTTTAGGCAATCGTCGCTTTGTGCCATAAGCGGTCATTCATCTAATCCAAAAACAACCTAGCCTGTCTCCCATAGCAGTCGTTCAGCTAAACCTAGAAGGTTTCGACTTAGTGCAATAAAAATGACATTGAAAGGTCGCTTGGCATCAGAATAAAACTTGCAATCGCGCCAAAGTGGAATGTTAGTTAACCAACTCACTGTTGAAAGTAGTACTGACAAATGGTTTCAGTTTCGCAGTGAGCTTCAAAACAGACGATATCACTTTTCAAAATATTAAATCGTTTTTGTTAAGTGGCAATACATGATTAATTTATGGAACAGTCAAACTATAAGGCGCTCAAGCCAGGGACAAATATTCGCTAGCCGTTCCGTGCAAAGCGCAAATCAATCAGCCGTGGTCGCATATGAAAAACTTGGCTTTAGTAAAACCTCAGTAAAAATCAGAATGTAAATCACCTAAAGCACACAATAGGTCTGGTTAAAATAATTCTAAATTGTGCTAACTTATCTTTTTTAAAGCAATGAGATAACTGTGTGAAAAAAATTATCATCGCTATTTTACTGGTAACGTTTGGCGCAGGTTTTTACTATTACTCTGCTATATCAAGCACCCTCAATATTGCAACTGGTTTTGCTGCGAAAAATATTTGCTCAGGTCACTTTATCAGTAAATTTGAAGTAAATAAGCTTGCAGAAGAGGCCCTAAAACCTATCAGCCCAGCCTTCTACGTAGTGAGCTTTGGTGTTGATGATGAACTCATGCAGGTCAACACATCTATTGCTGGACTTTTTCAAAGAAAGGCCATATATCGAGAAGGCACCGGTTGCACTTTACTGGCGATAGGACAGAAAACCCTCGATACAAAAATTACTCCTCTAGAATTTGCACAACTTTCTCAAACTGCCCATTGGCCGCTAGGCGACGGCGCAATAGCAAAAAATGAAGACAGCATCGATTATACTCTGATCGATCAGGCTATCGACAAGGCTTTTGCTGAAACAGAATCCGTCGGAAAACGTTATACAAAAGCAGTCGGCATAGTTTACAAAGGCAAATTAATTGCTGAACGATATGCAGAAGATGTTGATAAAAACACTCCTCTTCTAAGCTGGTCTATGGCAAAAAGCATCACCAGTTTGCAAGTTGCCTTATTAGTTAAGGCTGGAAAGCTCGAACTGCTCGATAAAGCTGAAGTACCACAATGGCAAGGTACTAATGATCCTCGCGCTAGTATTACGCTTGATCAATTAATGAGGATGAGTAGTGGCTTAGCCTTTAATGAAACCTACGGCATTAATACCGATGTGAGTCGCATGCTTTCTACTGAGGCCAATGCAGCAGAATATGCTGCATCAAAGCCCTTGGAATACGATCCCGACACCCATTGGTCTTATTCAAGTGGCACAAGCAACATTATTTCAGGCATCATCAAACGCGCCATTGAGGGTGATTTTCAACAGTACTATGAATATACCCAACAAGCGTTATTCAAACCACTGGGTATACAATCAGCGATATTTGAAACCGATGCCAGCGATACCTTTATTGGTTCTTCCTACTTTTATGCAACAGCAAGAGATTGGGCGAAACTTGGCCAATTATTATTGCAAAATGGGCAGTGGAACAATCAACAAATTATTCCTGAAAATTGGGTCGCTTATAGCAGCACTGCGACTAAAACGTCGACTTTAAATAAATACGGTGCACAATTTTGGTTAAACCGAAGCCCTGATACAAAAGGCCAATCTAGTATCTGGCCAACAGCCCCACAAGATGCTTATTATATGGGAGGGTATCAAGGTCAATATGTCATCATTATTCCATCTGAAGATTTGGTCATTGTGCGTTTTGGCTTTAGTCAATCAGGTACCAATCGAGGCATGGAAGAATTAATCAATAATACTATCGCCGCTCTAGCTAAATAGCTAAATTGGGAAAAGTAATAGCCTGTCGATTCGTGAGCAGACAGCTATTATTTTCCTCTTATAAAGGCATAACAGCTTTAAACCTGCAACAGCTTGGTTAAATAATGAATGGAAATGTAATCGTACTTAATGGGACCTCAAGCTCAGGGAAAACAACCTTAGCCAGAGAGCTTCAATCTCAGTATTCTGAGGTTTATTTGCTTTGTTCTCTGGATGCTTTTTGGGACATGACCCCTTATGGAATAGCGGCGGGTTCGAAAAACTTTCCGAATATGAAGCATGCTCTTGCAAAATCAGTCAGAGCTCTGGCGGAAACTGGGCACAATGTAATAGTAGATATGGTTTTTTGCGGTCAAAAAACTTATCGCGAACTAACTAAAGAGCTTGCAGGGTTAAATTTGACAATCATTAAAGTAGAGTGTCCTTTAGATGAGTTAGAAAATCGAGAAGTAGCCCGTGGTGATCGTGATATAGGCCTGGCCAAATCACAGTATGCAAGCGTTCATGAAGGGGTGGTTTACGATTTGGTATTGAATACCTTGACTAATTCACCACAGCAATGTGCATTAAACGTTATTGAAAGCCTGGCGTAAGTTGCACTAAAAAAACTGGTATGGCTTTGTACCCGCTAGACCGCAAAATACTTAAAAACCCCACTATAGTAACGTCTATTTTTTTCCACTCACATTCAAGGTTGAACTCCACCATCTTTGCAAACTCTATGCTCGATAAATTAGTTGATCTTGAACAGTTTCCCACGGACGGATTTACGGTAGGAGAAGGGTGTTTGTCCCATTTTCATCTTAAAACGAAGGCAAAAATAACTGTTGTCCTGGTAGCCGGATTGAGCCGCTATTTCTGAAATTGACAGGTTGCTAGTACGCAACAACTCGCTAGCAATATGCAGCCGGTGATTTTGCAGATAATCTGAGGCAGTGATGCCTGCTGCTTTTTTAAATCGGCGGTTGAAGCTGCGGGGGCTAAGCTGTAGTTGCCTAGACAGAGAACTAATACTCGCGGGCGACTGGTAGTTTTGTTGTAGATATTCCTGGGCTTCAATGATGATTTCATCATTGTGAGGGCTGTTGTCCCGCTGAGAAAAGGCGTGTTCACCAAAGGCGCGGCGTATTTCAGGAGAAAACTGTGCTTCAACTTGTCGCGCAATTTTTTGTCCGTAGTGATCAGCGACTAAATGAACCATAAGATCGGCTATTGAATTGACACTGCCAGCGCAGAAAATTTTGTCTGCCTGAGTGATTAAATGCTGCCTTTTCAAATCAACTTTGGGGTAACGTTTTTCAAATGTATCGAAATAATACCAGTGGGTTGTTGCCGGTTTGTGGCTCAGTAAACCTGCTTCTGCCAGAAAGAAACTACTGGTTCCCACGCCGCAGATAGTAGTCCCCTGCTCTGCGACCTTAGTTAGCCATGGAAGTACCCATTGGTGCTGGCGCAGCGTAGCCATCGGATTGCGCCAGAGCGACGGCAAAATAAGCAGATCAGTTTGTTTAAAGTTAGCGGCAGTAGCTGTCGACATAATGCATAGACCTCCAGCCGTGCTTACTGGTCCAACATTTTTACTTATTATATCGATGCTAAGCGGTGCTTGCATTCGGTTGCGGATCCTCGCCAACTCATTCGCCGCGTTTAAAATTTCCAGCGGCAAGCTAATACTGGTGGTCAGGCACGAGGGCAGCGCGAGGAGAGAAATATGCTGCATGGCTAACGACTCTCTATTACATGGGACGTGTGAAGACTTATGATGCAATAAATGACGCAAAAACACCATAAAGTGGCCAATAATTTTTATTTTTAGTTAAGAATTAGACGTAGAATACGGTTTTCCCCTATTTGTAAGTTTGAGGCTAAAAGAATGGTTCGGATTCCCGTTATTGTAGGATTTGGTGGTGTAAGTGGTGCTGGCAGGACTTCACTTCATCATGGCTATCGGCGCTTAGTCATTGACTCTCTTGATACGGCGACAGTTGCGCAGACATACTCCAGCCTCGCAGCAATGATGCAACTAGATGTCGGAAACGGACCGCTCAGCGAACAGCATATGCAGCATATGCGTGACCACACACTGATCCGTAGAGTTGAAGAAGCCCTGTTTGACGTTGACAACATTCCCTATAACAAGCGCCTGCTGATCAGCATCGACGGTGCTCAAATAACCGCATTTATTACCAAAGCTCGTAATCTCCCCGAACGCTTACCCACCAACTGGCAGGTATCACCAGTGGACAATGCCAATGTACGGGTAGTAGTTACCGGTGATTCTGAATTTATGGTGCCATCAACGCGGGAGTCTTTGGTGCAGGCTGCAGGGCAGTTGCCGGGCGGATTTGATCCAGGCACACTTTACCCTGCCCGCAGTCATCCGAGAGGATTGCAAATGGCAGTCTACGGTGCTTCTGATGCGGTGCAGTCAATGGGTATAAATTGGGAAGAAATATGCCGCAAGGTAGCCCCTGATCAAATCAGCGTTTATGCCGGTAGTGCCATGGGACAACTTGACCAGAATGGTCATGGCGGGATGATGGGAGCCCGATATGACAACAAGCGTACGACCTCAAAACATTGTCCATTTGGACTCGCTGAGATGTCAGCCGACTTCATTAATGCCTATGTTCTGGGAAGCATGGGCAATACCGGAACCTACGTTGGAGCCTGTGCCTCATATCTTTACAACTTAAAGCAAGGTGTTGCCGACATACGCTCCGGCGCTGCCAGAGTGGTCATGGTGGGAAACAGTGAGGCACCTGTTGTATCAGATGTCATGGATGGTTATGCGGCGATGGGTGCACTGGCAACAGACCAGGCACTGTTAGATCTGGATGCCGGTTTGAATTTAAGGTCCGCTAATCACCGCAGGGCGTCCAGACCCTTTAGTACTAATTGTGGATTTACTATAGCGGAGTCCTCCCAGTACACTATTTTAATGGACGATGAGCTGGCGATGGAATTGGGCGCAACAGTTTATGGTGCAGTGACCGATGTATTTGTTAACGCCGACGGCCATAAAAAGTCGATAGCGTCACCGGGTGTGGGAAATTACATCACCATGGCGAAGGCGGTAGCCTCGGCTCGAGGCCTATTAGGCGAAGAATCGGTGCGACAACGCTCCTACGTCCATGCCCACGGAACCAGTACTCCCCAGAACAGAGTTACCGAGTCACACATACTCAATGAAACAGCAAAAGCCTTCGGTATCGGGCGCTGGCCAGTGGCTGCCGTTAAAGCCTACCTTGGTCATTCTTTGGGTGCGTCGGCGGGTGATCAGTTAATGGCCACATTAGGTGTTTGGTCTGACGGCATTATTCCAGGTATCAGTACCATCGATCATGTAGCGCCTGATGTGCACGACAGTAACTTGCTGCTAAGCAATACCCATTTGCACGTCGGTGCACAATCAATGGACTCTACTATCCTGAATTCAAAAGGCTTTGGCGGTAACAACGCGTCAGCGACGGTAATTGCACCACATATCGTCAATGCCATGCTGGGTAAAAAATACGGCTCGGCAGAAATAGTAAAGTATCGTAAAAGAAATGAAGCGGTTCAGGAAAAAGCTGCCTCGTATGATGCTCTGGCTATTAAAGGCGAAGCGATGCCAATCTACAAATTCGATCACAATGTAATGGGGGGAGATGATATTGAAATATCATCCGGTCAAATTAAAGTACCTGGCTATAACGAAGCGATAGATTTGCATATGACATCACCCTATGCGGATCTGATCTGAATTATGT
>JAWUXW010000100.1:0-14380 GCA_034111125.1 Paraglaciecola sp. | reverse complement strand
GTCTTGGCTCTAGCCTCTATATCCTGCACCAACTGACATTTATCTAATACCACTCTGCTGAGGTGCTCATTGCGATTTATCAATCCGATAAGCTCATCCTGAGAATACAGTTGCACGGCTTTTATTTCATCGACAGCATGTACATTAACAATCAAGCTTAATGAGCACAGCAGGATAAGTAATTTGAATAAATGAGGCATGGCTAATAATGGCATTGGTTTGTTGTATAGTGCTTTTATCGGCTAAAACGAAAATTATTAAACCCTAAATAATCCAAATCACTGTTCAGGGACGGTTGACCGTCCTATAAAGCCGATAAAAGCCCTCATGTTATTTTGTTGGGTGTGCCAATGTCGATTGCATTATTTGCACATGCTCAGCAAGATCATGGCCTAAGTCAGTCAGATAACCGCCATCTGCTTGGGTCACGATCCCCTTATCAAACAAACGCTTAGCCGCTTTGATTACCTCAGGCTCGGCATCTTGATGAATTTTCAATCCCTGCCTTAAGCTTTTCATGGGAAATTTTAATAATAAATCTAATTCAGTAATCATTTCGGGGGTAAATGTCATGTATGTTCCTAATTTTGTTTGCGTAAAAGCAGGCTGCTTAGTGTCTGACTTAAGTGTATAAGCCGTCAAACGACGTTGACCATGATTGTCCATCATCTTGACTTGTTTGCCAATGTTGTTGAACTGTTCCATTTGCATTGGCTGTCCATGATATTTTATGACTTACAGGATTTCCTTGTGGTATTTTTCCCATACCAATCATGACTATAGATCCGTCTACGATGCCACCATCTAACAAGGTTCCGCTGTTATCAACCCAGGTTTGAGGCCACTGTTGGCTTTGCTTATCGAAAATATTCAGGCTTTGTCCTTTGAAGCCGCCATCCGTATAATAATGCTCAGTAAGCACACAATCATTAAGATTTTTTTAAATCTCATTGTAACCGGCAAGCTTGCCCCTTGGAGTTGTAACTGTCCACGTCCCCAACCACAAATCAAACCGCCTATAAGACTCATCGGTGCATACCGACCAGGCAAATTGGGAACATAAAAGTACCATCAGCCCTAGCCAAAATTTAGCTATATTGATGTCGCTAAGATTAATCATAATAAATCTCATCTTAAAAATCAGCCACATGAGAAACAATGTCTCTCGTATATTGCTTAGCAGATGTTTATAATCAAGCTCAGCGTATAGCGCCTGAAAGGGAAGATCAAAGATTATCTTTGAATATTCCGCTCTGGCAATATGTAAAGCAACAGAATCGTCCCGGCCCTAATCAGAAGATAACTATGCAGAATATTCCATGTAAGGTTGAAAATATTGAAGCCCTTACAAAAAACGTAAGTCGCATAACATTAATACCTTCGCAAACTGTGAAATTTAACCCCGGCCAGTATCTTCGGGTGATTTTGGCAGAAAATGACAAACGTCCTTTTTCTATTGCCAATGCCCCCCGTGAAGATGGCCGTCTTGAGCTACATATTGGCGCCGAGCCTGGCAATAAATATGCAGGCGAAGTGCTGCAATGCATCCGTGACAAAGAGAAAATCACTATCGACGGCGGACATGGCAAAGCGTTTCTGCACCGAGAAACGCTCAAACCCATCGTGCTAGTAGCCGGTGGCACAGGCTATTCCTATACCAGCGCCATCCTCCAGCAATTGCTCACCAGCCCATTAAAAGAGCCGGTTTTCCTTTATTGGGGTGGCCGTAATATAGATGACCTATATGCCTATCAGGAACTCTGCAAGCTTGACAAAAAATATAGTCGTTTTCGTTTTATTCCTGTTGTGGAGAATCCACCGACAAACTGGCAGGGAAAAACAGGCTGGGTACACAAAGCGGTACTAGCTGACTTTGTAAGCCTTGCCCCCTATCAGGTATACATCGCTGGTCGCTTCGAGATGGCCGGAGTCGCACGAGAAGAGTTCCATCAACAAGGTCTATTACTAAAAAATCTCTATGGCGATGCCTTCGAATTTATTTAAAACAATCAAAGCTGGCAGAAGTGAGTATTTGGCGGCTGGGTCATGAACAATTTTGTTGATTTAATAGCTCATAACAATGTCAATTTAACCTAAACTGCTCCTTCAAAACCCAATTGCCGCCATGACTCATAAACAAAAACCGAGACTGCATTCGATAAGTTCATACTGCGGCTGTTGGGGCTCATGGGAATTCGCACTCTTTGCTCCGGCGGCAAGCTTTCGATGATATCTGCTGGCAAGCCCCTGGTCTCAGGCCCAAATAGCAGAGCATCCCCCTTTTCATACTTCACTTCAGCAAAATAGGCGGTGCCCTTGGTAGTACAGGCAAAGATACGCTTGGGTAAGGCACTTTCTAAATAGGTATCAAGATCTGCATGACGCTGCACCTTGGCAAATTCATGGTAGTCCAATCCGGCCCGACGAACCTTTTTATCATCCCAATCAAAACCCAGGGGCTCGATTAAGTGCAAGGCAAAGCCGGTGTTGGCACATAGGCGAATAATATTACCGGTGTTGGGTGGTATTTCCGGCTGGTAAAGTACGATGTCTAGCATTTTTGTTAGTCTAAAAAGTCTGCTCGGCGCAGGAGTGTAGCAGAACGACTTGCAACTGTTTAGCCTGCCATGAAACGGCAAATCCCTAAGCGGTGCGTATATAACCAAAGTTACTTTAAAATTCACCGTTGAGAGCGGCCGGGGTATATTTTTTAGCTTAAGTTTATTGAATTGTGCTAGACAATGGGAGAACTTGGCACAAAATGGGCTGTTGTTAACAATTTTGCTACAAATACTTTCAAGTAGTTATCCAAAGAATAGCCTAAAAGCAGTTTAGCTAAATTAACGGTCATAAGCATGCGCTCCATACCAATCGTATTTGTCTCTACCCGACATTCCGCAGCATTTTAGGAATATATTCGCTGATAATTTATACCTGAAATTTTAATTATGACGGATTGCCTGTCTTTTATATTTAACAGCAACGTTTTCTGCTCATTGATCGTAAGCAGATCAATACCCGCAAAGCACTGAAATACCCAGCGAGCCGTTGGGGTTTGCCTTGGCTTGTTTTTCATATCTGGGAAGTATTCATCCTGCGCTTTTAATTGCTCACGGATCGTATGCTCTAATGCGGCATATACCATTAAGCACGTCGTCATGACCATTAGCAGGGCTTCTATACGCTCCGGTTTTTTGAGGTAAAATGCCGACGTTAAAAAATCAGGGCTTTTAAGGAATCTAAAACCTTTTTCAAGGGCTTGCTGGGATTTGTAGGTATTGAGCATGTCGGCCATGCTAAGAGAGCCGTTAATATCATTGGTCGCCAGGATAAACAGGCCCAATTGTTTAGTGGCTTCCTCGCGCTTTGTCAGTGGTGTGTATAGCCCGCCGCTGATTTGATAATACCTGCGAACGGGTTGTTGGTTTGTACCCGGTCTCCCTTTGCCTTTGTAAACCGGCACTTCAAGCACCGTGGCTTCGACTGCCAGCGTGGCTTGTTTTTCCTGCCATTGCTCAATCGACAAAAACTATCCTGTGGACTTAAAAAAATTCAAAGTGGCTTGCAAGCACACTTTTCTATACTGATCTTGCTCCATCAGTAATTCATGTTTGGCTCCGGCAATTACCATCGATTTACCCGTGGCGAAACGGGCAGACACCCTATTTTGACGCTTATTGTCCACCACTTCATCCGCTCCCGCCTGCATAACCAGACTGGGAATTGGAAACTCTGAGGCTGAACGCTCTACCTTGTCCATAGCCTCTGCTGCTGCCTTGAGCCATTGGCCTGTAGGACCGCCTAGCTTGGCTTGAGGGCATGCCTCGTATTCTTGTCTGAATAGGGTATAACGCAGTTTACTGTGAGTGAGCTCATTGCCGACAAAAGGTTTGTTTTGATAATCTGCTTGGCCAAAAAAATAACCATCTTTATTACCACAAAGACCGCTAATAAGTTTATTAGCGCCGAGTAGAACACCAACTAACCATTCTGGTAAGGCGGGGCGAATGCCAAACATGGGAGCAGAAAACACCACTTGCTGAAAATCCTGAGGATGAGTCAGGCAATATAGAGCGCCAATAGTGGCGCCCATGGAGTGACATAATAGCTTAGGCTGATGGGTACTATTTGCCTTGACTACTTTCTCCATAAACGTTTTAAAATCTGCCACATAATCATCGAAACTAACGACGTAACCCAGATGAGGATTGACGCACATACGCCCTGATAAACCCTGGCCCCGATGGTCGTGAATGAATACGGAATAACCGTTCTGGTATAAGTCATAAACCACTTCCTTGTATTTGATAAAGGCTTCGATACGCCCGGAAGAAATTACAATGCTGCCTATCGCCTGAGGATGCACTGCATAAGCATAGGCAATGGAAATACCGTCTATGCCGGGGAATTCCCCGTGCTTAAGGTGTTGCTGCCAAAAAGGAACAATGACGTGCTGATAACTTGAGGCGAGTTGTTGTTCACTGGAAATACATTCATTTATTGGCATCAAGGCGAGTTCACAGGACTAGTGTCACATGATGATAACAAAGGCATTACGGCAATTCGATGGTTATCCGTAATCCTCCCGTTTTGAGATTTTCTGCACTTATTTGGCCACCATGATAATAGATAGCTCGCTGTGCGATGGCTAAACCCAAACCGACTCCCCCACTGTCCCGCTCTCGCGCAGCAGACACCCGATAAAAAAGCGTGAATACCTTTTCCAGCTCCTTCTCCGGCAGTCCTTGACCGTCGTCACTTATGGCGATGCTTACCTTATTGCTAAACTGCTCTGCGGACACTTCGACTCGATATTGAGCATATTTAACCGCATTGCGCAGAATGTTTTCTAGGGCACTAAGCAATAACTGAGGGTCGGCTTGCAAGCAGATGTCCGAAGAGCAATTTAGGATCACTTGTTTATCTAGTACCTGGGCTTCAAATTGAGCGTCCTTGACCAGCTCCTGTAACAAGTCGGTTAATACCACTGAGCTGTTTGCCGGCCGGCTGTACTGTGCCTCTAAACGGGATAAGGTGAGTACCTGAGCAATCATCTGTTCCATTCGTTGGGACTCTTTTTCAATACGCTCCAGCTGTTTGTTGGTAGTCTGAGATTGTTTCATGTCCAGTTGTTGCTGGGCGATACCAATCGCCAATTGCAAACGGGCCAGAGGTGAACGTAATTCATGGGAGATATCCGCTAGCAGCCTTTTTTGGCTAAGTGCACAGTATCAACAAGACTTTCTTACGATGGCACTCGAAAAAGCACAAAGTAAACATGATATCTGGCAGATATTAACACCTGAACAACAAACTCAACTAAAGGGAAAAATGGCTAAACATGCTGCTAAGAAACGTCACGGTAAAAAGCATGGGGGCAGAAAAAGCCCCACCGCGACCGGCTAGGGGCAACTGGCTAGGAACAACAGATTATGGACAAGCCATAAGCCAAGTTAGAAGTCTGGAAGTACCCGCTTATAATCGCCATTAAAAAACAGCGGAGATGTTCCATGATTTTCTCTAATTTAGCACACTAAAAGCCCATGCCAAAACTACCTGAATTGACTACTTATTCAAGGCTTATAAGCTTTACTTCAGGCAAAGAAGGTAAGACCGTACTGCTCACATCAAGGGAGATTGAGCAGAGAAATACTAGAGTCAAGGAGGGCCATAGTGGAAAAGTGTGCATTAACAGCATACAGACTTAATAAATTGGCGAAGTAGTTGCACAGTGGGAGCAACATAGTCCAGAGAGATAAATTCGTCCGGTTGATGGGCCTGATCAATACTGCCGGGACCTAGCACCAGCGTATCGCAACCTAAAAGATTGATATAGGGCGCTTCGGTCGCGTAATTGGCACTACCTGCCTTAAAACCAGTAAATTGCTCCGCAAGGGCAATGATATTTTGCTCATCCTTACAGGCAAAAGAGGGGGCACTTGGATACATCAGTTCACGGCTAAGACGCTGCGGGTATAGAGTTTGTATTGGTGCTAGGGCCTGATCAATCTGACGAATTGCTTCTTGATCGGTGAAACCCGGCACCGCACGCAAGTCAAAGTTAAGTTGGCAATGCCCGCAAATACGATTCTCCCCATCGCCCCCGTGAATATGACCTAAATTAAGTGTTACCTGCGGCACACTAAATGCCTCGTCCTGATATTTTGCGGCGAGTTGCTCTTTGAGGTCAATGAGTTGACCAATCGCCTGATGCATAATCTCAATGGCGTTTACGCCCTTGGCTGGATCGCTTGAATGCCCAGCCTCGCCTTGCACGTTGATGCTATGGGCCATATGTCCTTTGTGCTTATAGATTGGTTTCAGCTCGGTAGGCTCACCAATGATAGCCATATCAGGTTTGATCAACTGCTGCTCAGCAAAAAAACGAGCCCCGGCCATAGAGGTCTCTTCATCTGCGGTGGCCAGGATGTATAAGGGTTTCTTCAACGAGTGTAATGGCACCTCTCGCAAGGCCTCTAGTATAAAGGCAAAAAAACCCTTCATGTCGCAGCTACCTAAACCGTACAAGCGACCGTCCGCCTGACGAACTTTAAAGGGGTCCATTTGCCAGCGCCCCTGGTCAAACGGCACAGTGTCTGAGTGACCACACAGCAATAGTCCTCCCTCTCCGCTCCCGATACGCGCCAGCATATTAAATTTATTGCGGGTATTGGGTACCGATTGAATACTTATCTCAAAGTTGAGATCGGCAAACCAGCTCCCAAGAAGTTCAATCAGTTGTTGATTACTCTGATCTAATTTAGGGTCAAAAGCACTTATAGATGGGGTGCTAATCAAATTTTCATAAAGATCTATAAAAGACAAAGATGGCATAACAAACCTATTAAATATTTATTCATTATTATTGCATATATATCTACATCGTGGCATTCTTTAAGCCAACACGAATTAGTCACTTATTGAAACACAGTGAGTAACTATTTCAATTACTACTTTATCTTTATTTGGTTGCTTAACATTTATGCTTTTAGTCATTTCACAGTTTGTTTCCCTGCCTAGCTTCGCCAGCAAGTTGTCTCGACGATAAATCGAAGCTGATAGCATGTAGCTCACTCTTTGCCTTTAATGACTTTTGTTAAAGGCAAAGAGTGATTTTTTTATTCTTGTTATTTATCTTCAATAATTTAAGATCCCTGTCAAAGCTGTGAGAGATATTCTAGTTATGATCAAAACCTGTATTGTCGGTGCCAGTGGCTACACTGGTGCCGCACTGGCAGCCCTGTTAAAGCAACACAGTAAATTTGAACTGTGTGCCTTGTACGTATCCGCCCAAAGTCAAGACGCCAACAAACAGTTGGGCGATATCCACGGCCACCTTTTTGGTCAAATAGAACTACCTCTTACGCCCCTCGGCGAAAATACCTTGAGCGACTTAGCTGAAAATATGGATCTGATATTTTTAGCCACCCCACACGAGGCCAGCCATGACTGGATGAAACAACTAAGCGGTAATCATGCCGTAGTAATGGATTTATCTGGTGCATTTCGCTTAAAGGATCAGCTCGTTTTTGCCGAGTATTATGGTTTTGAGCACAAGCAAAACACGCTACTTCAACAAGCAGTGTATGGTCTAGCCGATTGGTATCCAGAGCAAATAAAACAAGCCGATTTAGTGGCAGTGCCTGGCTGTTACCCCACCGCAGCCCTAAGCGCTCTTAAACCCTTGCAAGACAATAAGCTGTTAGATTCAGAACATCGTCCCATCATTAACGCTGTCTCTGGGGTGACGGGGGCTGGACGCAAAGCCGCCTTAAGCAGCAGTTTTAATGAAGTAAGCCTGCAAGCCTATGGCGTGCTTGGGCACAGACACCAACCGGAAATATCTGCCTACTTGGGTACCGACGTAATATTCACCCCTCATTTGGGCAATTTCAAACGGGGCATACTGGCGACCATTACGGTTAAAGTAAATCACGGGGTCAGCTGTGCACAAATTTCCGATGCCTATCAGCAGGCTTACCAAAGTAACCCTATAGTTCGTCTACGCGACAGCTGGCCGAAGATTGAAGATGTGGTCAACAGCCCCTATTGCGATTTATTTTGGAAACTCGATGAAAAAAGTGGTTACTTGGTTGTCACCAGCGCGATAGACAACTTATTAAAAGGCGCGGCGTCTCAGGCCGTGCAATGTGCAAACTTACGTTTTGGTTTTGTCAGCCATCAGGGCTTATTGAGCGAGGCTGATTGATGAAGAGCTTGGTGATTAAAGTAGGCGGCGCCTTTATGCAGGGCGAACCGGAAGCATTGGCTCTGCTTAAGGTCATTAGCCAATTGCAGCAGCAATACCGAGTGGTTTTAGTCCACGGCGGCGGGCCAATGGTTGAAGAGCTGTTGCAAGGACTTGGATTGCACAGCCAAAAAATTGAGGGTTTGCGTGTTACTCCCGAAGAACATATACCCTACGTTGTAGGGGCGTTGGCGGGTACGGCGAATAAACAGCTCTGTGCTTTAGCCATCAAGGCTGGCCTAAATTCGGTAGGCCTGTGTCTGGCAGATGGGCAGACCACCCAATGCAAAGTCATAAGTGAAGAGTTGGGCGCCGTTGGTACAGCCCAAGCCGGTAACAGCCAGTTATTGGATAGTGTTTTAGCGGCCGGTATGCTGCCGATTGTGAGTTCTATTGGCGCCGATGAGCAGGGCAACCTGCTGAATGTCAATGCCGATCAAGCCGCTACAGTCATTGCACAAGTGCTGCAAGCTGAACTGCTATTGTTGTCCGATGTAAGCGGTGTATTGGATGCAGGGGGCCAATTGATCAATAGTTTAAGCACGGCAGAAATTAATAGCTTGATTGCCCAACAAGTGATCACCGATGGCATGCAGGTTAAGGTACAAGCCGCTCTCGATGCGGCAAACAGTCTTCATCGTTCGGTCATCATTGCCAGCTGGCAGAATTCAGAACAATTACTCGCGTTGCTACAACAACAAGCTTTTGGCACCGCCATTATTCCACAAGAACTCCCTAAGGATTCCCTATGAAACAGGATCTTCTCACTTTCAAAGACTGGTCAGCAGATGAACTTTACGCCCTGATCGACCTTGCCAAGTCAATAAAACAAAACCCTTGCGACTATCGCAAGGCGCTGGATGGTAAGTCAGTGGTGGCCCTATTTGAAAAGCCGTCCTTACGCACCCGAGTCAGTTTTGATATTGGGATCAATAAGCTTGGCGGACACATGGTTTATTTAGACACTCAGTCCAATAAACTGGTGGGTCGTGAAGATGTCAAAGATATGGGTGCCAATCTGGCTTGCTGGGCAGATGCCATCGTTGCAAGAGTATATTCTCACAGCACACTCGAACAGTTGGCTGCATCGTCCAAAGTGCCGGTGATTAATGCCCTATGTGATTTGTATCATCCTTGTCAAGCTATCGCAGATTATTTAACACTCTCCGAAAAATTTTACAACCTAAGCAAGGTCAAACTGGCGTATGTAGGAGACGGTAACAATGTGACTCACTCATTGATGTTAGTTGGCGTTACCCTTGGCTGCGAAGTGGTTGTGATTACTCCCAAAGGCTATGAAGTGGATGCTGCGATAGTAGAGTTTTGCCGAAAAAAAGCCTCTCTCAACGGTGGGAAACTGCTGATCAGTAATGATATTGCCGCAGCGAAAGGTGCAAATGCAATTTACACTGACACATGGTTATCAATGGGGGATACTACCCCGCTGGCGGAAATACAGGATACCTTTGCTGGGTTCAAAGTAGACGAAGCGATGATGCAAAAAACGGGGGCGGAATATGTCATGCACTGTCAACCTGCCCACCGGGACCTGGAAATTAGCGCGACCCTGTGTGACGGTGAACAATCACTATTGATGCAACAGGCCGAAAACAGAATGCATGGGCAAAATGCCATTTTAATGAAGCTATTAAGCGACAACATTTAAATAAAAGAATAAGCACACATTTATTAGGAACAAACATGTCAAAACAACAGATAAAAAAAGTCGTATTAGCCTATTCCGGCGGGCTAGACACCTCGGCCATTATTCCCTGGTTGATAGAAAACTACCGCTGTGAAGTAGTGGCCTTTGCCGCCGATGTGGGTCAGGGTGATGAAGAGCTTGAAGGCCTCCGTGAAAAAGCCCTTAAAACCGGCGCCAGCGAATGTTATATCGTTGATCTAAAAGAAGAGTTCGTAGCAGATTATATTTATCCCACCATAACCACCGGTGCGGTATATGAAGGTGAGTACTTACTTGGTACATCTATGGCGCGGCCCATTATCGCCAAGGCACAGGTCGAAATCGCTCGTAAAGTGGGGGCCGATGCCCTATGTCATGGTTGTACCGGGAAAGGCAATGACCAGGTACGCTTTGAAGGTACTTTCGCCTCACTGGCCCCGGATTTAACCGTGATCGCTCCTTGGCGAGAGTGGAACATGGTCTCCCGTGAAGACTTATTGGATTATCTCGCCGAGCGGGATATCAAAACTACTGCATCAGCCACCAAAATATACAGTCGCGATGCTAACGCCTGGCATATTTCCCATGAGGGCGGCGAGTTGGAAGATCCCTGGTGTGAGCCGACCAAAGGGATCTGGACCATGACCGTAGATCCGGAAGATGCTCCCAATACGCCTGAGAAAGTGGAATTGCATTTCGATGAGGGGCGACTCACTCAAGTAAATGGTGAAGCTCTCAGCCCTTATCAGGTCTTGGTCAAACTCAATACCATAGCTGCGGCCCACGGCGTCGGACGCATCGACATCGTTGAGAACCGCTTAGTTGGAATGAAGTCACGGGGCTGTTATGAAACCCCGGGGGGCACGGTAATGATGTCGGCCTACAAGGCGCTTGAATCACTGGTGTTAGACAAGGCTTCGCTCAAGTACCGGGAGCAGATTGGCCTGGAATACTCCCATGTTATGTATGATGGACGCTGGTTTACCCCACTTAATGATGCACTGTTAGCCGGAGCAGCCAACTTCGCGCAGCAAGTCACGGGGGATATCGTGATCAAACTTTACAAAGGTCGGGCAACGGTTACCCAACGTCGTTCACCCAACAGCTTGTATTCAGAAAGTTTTGCCACCTTTGGTGCGGATGATGTGTACGACCAAAGTCATGCAGAAGGGTTTATCCGCTTATTCAGCCTGCCTAGCCGCATTAAGGCTTTAAACGACAGCGGCACAGCCTTCAAAAATACGGGTAAAGACTAATGAGCTTATGGGGAGGCCGCTTTCAGGATGGCAGCAGCGCCATGTTTCGTCAGGTTAACGACTCACTGCCTTTTGACCGAGCCCTTGCTAGTCAAGATATTCGCGGTTCAATCACCTGGTCCCGAGCCATCGCCAAAGCCGGAGTGTTAAGTAGCGAAGAACAACAACAGTTGGAAGATGCTTTGCAAGCCATGCTGGCCAAGGCCGAAACCGGTCAATTGGATTTCGATGCCAGTACTGAAGAAGATATTCACAGTTTTGTGGAAGCGACGCTAATCGAACAGCTGGGCGATGTTGCCCGTAAATTACATACGGGACGTAGCCGCAATGATCAGGTTGCCACGGATTTTCGCCTGTGGTGCCGGGAACATGTGGATTTGCTGACTGAAGACTTACAAAATGTGCAGGCTTCTCTACTTGCCACTGCCCAGCTTAACCAAGAAGTGATTTTACCCGGTTATACCCACTTACAAAGGGCGCAGCCGGTACGTTATCCCCACTGGTGCCTGGCCTACGTGGAAATGTTTAAGCGGGATATCAGTCGCATGCAGGATCTTAAAGTACGTCTGAATCAGTGCCCCCTTGGTAGTGGTGCGCTAGCCGGTACTACCTATGCGATTGATCGCCACGAAATTGCAGCTGAGTTAGGCTTTGCCAGCCCCTGTTTAAATAGTTTAGATGCTGTATCGGATCGTGACTACGTACTGGAAATGCTGTTTACCGCCAGTACCAGCATGATGCACTTGTCACGCATGGCCGAAGATTTGATTTTCTTTAACTCCGGCGAAGCTGGGTTTATCAACTTAGGCGATCAGGTTACGTCCGGCTCTTCGTTAATGCCACAAAAGAAAAACCCCGATGCCCTCGAGCTAATTCGTGGGAAATGCGGCCGGGTGTTTGGCAGCTTACAGGCCATGTTAGTGACCATGAAGGGCTTGCCCCTGGCTTACAACAAAGATATGCAGGAAGACAAAGAAGGTTTGTTTGACGCAGTTAGCCAATGGCATATTTGCCTATGCATTGCCTGCGAAGTCCTAGACAGCATAGAACTTGATAGCGAGCGCTGCGCCAAGGCCGCCCGTGAAGGTTACGCCAATGCCACCGAATTAGCGGATTATTTGGTATCTAAAGGCGTACCGTTTAGAACGGCTCATGATATTTCTGGCCAAGTCGTACTCGGTGCACTCAAGCAGAAGAAAGCCATTGAAGAATTAAGCATTGCCGAATTAAAAGCCTATTCAAACCTCATTGAGGAGGATGTATACCCGGTATTGCAACTTGATTTTTTGGTGGATAAACGCAGCATATTAGGTGGCACGGGAGCCGATCCAGTGGCCCAGGCACTGAGCCGAGAACTCGCTACCAAGAATGCTAAATAACAAAAGCTAAATAGAAAAGGAAAAACTGTGGCTATCTCGCATTTTGATAGTGTCAAAATATTCCGTAATTCGGCACCTTATATCAACGCACATCGAGGGAAAACCTTTGTGCTGGTATTTGGCGGCGAAGCGGTGGAAGACGCTAACTTCGCCAATATTATTCACGACATTGCCCTGCTTAATAGCCTGGGTGTGCGTTTGGTTTTGGTGCACGGGGCACGGCCACAAATTGACCAGCGGGTTGCCCTTAGAAGTTTGTCCGCACGCTTTGAAGACCATGTTCGCATTACCGACAAGCAAACCTTAGAGTGCGTAAAAGATGCCGCTGGCTCGGTGCGCTCAACTATCGAAGCCCTACTCACCATGGGCCTGGCTAACTCACCTATGCACGGGGCGCAAATCAGGGTCTGCTCCGGTAACATGGTGGTCGCCATGCCAATCGGTGTTCGGGATGGCATTGATTTCGAAAACACCGGCATGGTGCGCAGAATTGATGTAAACGGCATCAACGGTCATCTGGACGACGGATCAATTGTACTGCTCTCACCCATGGGATATTCGCCTACTGGTGAGGTGTTTAATCTATCCCATGAAGATGTGGCGACCCAAGCGGCAATAGCCATGAAAGCAGACAAATTAATCATCTTCTCTGAACGTGATGGTATTGTCAGCGAAGATGACAGGCTGTTAAGAAACATCGAGCTAGATCAACTTTATGGCATGATCAACGAGCCATTTTATGCTCCGCAAAAAAATTATTTACAAGCCATTACCAGTAGCCTTGAATCTGGAATAAGCCGCTGTCACTGTGTGAGCTACCAACAGGACGGTGCCCTGCTGCAAGAACTCTTCAGCCGAGATGGAGCCGGCTCACTGATATCGCAAAGCTATTATGAACAATTGCGCGAAGCCAACATTGAAGACGCAGGCGGTATTCTCAAACTAATCAAACCCCTGGAAGAACAAGGCATATTAGTCAAACGCTCCCGGGAGCGCCTGGAAAATGAAATTGAACAATTCACCCTGATAGAGCGTGACGGCATGACGATCGCCTGCGCTGCACTTTACCCTTATCCCAAAGAAAAATGCGCTGAGCTTGCCTGCGTCGCCACCCACACCGACTATCGTGGGGGCGACCGCGGTGAGCGTCTACTGCAAGCCTTAAAAGAGCAGGCCTTACAGCAAGGTTTAAAGTCTATTTTTGTACTGACTACTGTTACCTCCCACTGGTTTCAGGAGCAGGGTTTTGTGCGGGCTAAGCTGGATGACCTGCCGGCCAAGAAAAAACAGCTATATAACTTTCAGCGCAACTCCAAAGTGTTTGTGCTGAAGCTATAGTGAGTTATTAAATGGCGGCCCTCGTCGGCTCTATATCTTTCTACGTCACCCATTGACTCAGAATTAAGCTTGTAAGTTTGCATGAAACTGTTGCCAGACTGACCGGCCCAGTTCATTATACAGTTTCATTTGGCTTATCATTTCACCCCGTAACTTTGCATTAATCATTTCATCCGGGAGCAACGGATCGGCATTAATTTCTCTAATTACCGACTCTCCAACCAAGAAGGTTTCTCGCACTGCAGCATGCACATCCAGACCGCGCACCTTAGCACTGCTATCAACCATAAGCTTGGTGGTGTGATGATACGCTGATTCAATTTGTCCAATAGGCCAAAGTTGGCAAAGAGTATCAATTTCTATTCCGGGGAATGCGTCACACTGCATAACAATGCCTGCTTCTCCAGACCCATCGAGGTTAATCTATCTTTTGTTTGTTGCAATGATTCTTTAAAATTCGCTCAGGTAATTAACA
>JAWUXW010000099.1:0-34111 GCA_034111125.1 Paraglaciecola sp. | reverse complement strand
GGGGCGAAGGTCTATCGCTCATCCATTACTGCTTTGCATGGTGATGTTAGGGGTGATATTGTTTTTAGCCCAGCAAGGACTTGCTGAATATCAGCAGCAGGTGGCCTTTTTGCAATGTTTTTTGGGGCCTGCAACAGTGGCACTTGCGGTACCGTTATTTAAGCAAATGGAGACCATAAAACGTAGCGGGAGTGCCTTATTATTGCCGATTTCACTCGGTGCCATAGCAGCTCCTCTGTCCGCAGTCATATGGTTGTATTGGGCGAAAGTTGATATGGCGTTGCAAGTCACCATGTTAAGTAAATCCATAACTACGCCGTTGGCAATGGATACCGCTAAGTTTATGGGCGGTTATCCTGAACTCGCGGCAGTTATTGTTATTTTGACCGGCATTGTGGGTGCTGTTTCCTGTCGCTGGATATTTCGTCTGCTATCCATAAAAAGTCAGGAAGCCCAGGGGATTGCTTTAGGCACTGTTGCTCATGCTGTCGGGACTGCGCTGGCATTTCAAATAAGCGAAAAATCTGGTGCTTTCGCCACTCTAGCTTTATGCGTAAATGGAGTGTTGACGGCTATCCTTCTGCCCTTATTGTTCCTTTTCTTAGCTTAATTTATCGGCGCCAAGTATTCGTCGAAATTACTGGTACAGTACCTGCATTCATTGGAAGTATTCTTTGCTTAAGTTTCAGTGTTTTTGATCTATGAATCCAGTGTCGTGCAAAATATCCTACGTGCTTTTTCTGACCATTTTTTTGATGTCGTGTTCTGGTGGATCTCTGGAAGGAGACGATAATGGGCCGGAAGCAAATGTATTAGTCAATGCCGGGCAAAACACTTCAGTTAATGAAGAAAGCTTGGTAACACTTGGTGGAGAAGCTGTGGGACAGGTTAGCGCTCTAACTTTTAGATGGCGTGTTTCCCCAAATATTGCCATCGTACATGAAGATACCAGTGTCGCCGCAGCTACATTTGTGGCGCCTGCCACCTCTATTATTGTGACCTATACCTTTGCCCTTGAAGTGGTCGACAGTGAGGGTAATAGTGGTTCCGATACTGTCGAATATACTGTGCTACCTGTTAACGAACCACCGGATGCAGTCATTTTGGTCAACCAACTACAAGGTTTTGCAACTAATTTATTTCCGGCGGGTATTGAGGTGGTATTAGATGGCAGTGCAAGTACCGACATTGATGCCGTTGACAGCAATAACCCCATTACTGCCTATCAATGGCAACAAACTGCCGGTGAAGCCGTATTACAAGGCATAAGTACTGACGGCGATAGCGTGGCCTTTTTTACTCCTATTTTGCAAAATGATTCCACTCTCCAATTTTCCCTGACGGTTAGCGACCAAGAGGGGGCACAGTCGGTAATTCAAGTGAACTTGTCAGTGCAAAGTGCAAGCAATACTTTGCCGACGGTTAATGCGGGCTTGGATCATGAAGTATTTTCAGGTGAAAGTATTGTATTGAATGGTCAGGCCAATAGTACTGTCCCTGCAGCCAAGCCTCTTAGCTATCGTTGGTTAAATAATTCGGAACTTGCCCCAGTGATTGAAAATAGCGCTGAGCTACAAACCTTTGCTGTGGCACCTGTTGTGCTAAGTGAACAGTTCGTCACCTTCACTTTTGAAGTAACGGATGCCTTTGCCAATAAGGTAGACGGCAGTATTACGCTTAAGGTACGACCCCAACGTCTGCAGCCAATAAATGACACGGGCGTTGTGCAACAGGCCAGTGATGTAGCACTATTCACTGAGCATATGGGAGACTACCCAGGCCAGGATGGTCAACGTGGCGCCGATATTATTTCTGCTAATGGCGCCCTTGAAAAAGCAGGACGAGGTGAGCTTGGCTTTGATTTTACTCGATTAAATGCGATTGGCGATCAGGTCGACGATACCAACTTAAGCTGGCAGTGTGTTAGGGATAATGTGACAGGTCTAATTTGGGAGGCAAAAACCGTTTCTAGCGATACTGGGCTTTATAGCTCTGGACATAGCTACTCCTGGTATCAAGGTACTGACGATGGTGACTTTTCTGGAGAAGAAAATGCTGCGTTGACTAGTTGTAGCTTAGGTTCTTGCAACACCACTGCCTATGTAGACGCAATTAATGCTCAGGCCTTATGTAATTTTAGAGATTGGCGTTTACCCAATCACAATGAGTTGTTGTCGATATTACATTTGGGTCGGGTAAGCCCGCCGATGATTGACACTGAATACTTCCCCAATACGACTAACGGTCTTACTGAACCTGTATGGTATTGGACCACTAATAACAGTGCAGACGGTGAGTCTGGAGAGGTTGCGCAAAATGCCTGGGTGATTGACTTTGCCAGCGGAAACGATAATTTTTTGAATAAATCAACTGCAGCCCAGATCCGGCTGGTAAGGGCGGGACGTTAAATGAAATGGTTTTTGATAACATTTACCCTGGTGAGCTTTAATCTTTTTGGTCAAACTTGCTTGTTGAGCATCAACGAGACTGCGCCACAGAGCAGTTTTGTTGACAATGAAGACGGAACACTTACCGATCGGTTATTAGGACTAACGTGGATGCGCTGCAGTATTGGGCAAATCTGGAACCAAGATGAGAGTCGCTGCGATGGGGATGCCAGTGAGTTGAATTGGCAGCAAGCTTTACAAGCTGCCCATGGTTATGTATATGTCAATCAATTGGGGTGGCGGGTACCTAATATAAAGGAGCTAAGCAGTATCACCGAACGCAGTTGTGTGCGGCCAGCGATCAATGAGACCTTGTTCCCCAATACGCCCTCAGATGATTTTTGGACATCAACGCCTTCTGTGCAAGATTCTAGTCGTGCTTGGGTTATTGCCTTCTTCAATAGCAGTAATTCTCTAAAACAGAAAAACCTTTTTATTTTTACTCGTCTTGTTCGCACTGCAGATTAACCCAAAATATATCTCACTTACCTGATCCTTCTGTTCTTGTTTACGAATAAAGGAGAGAATGCCTTCGAGTTATAAAGATACGGTTGGTTAATGCGTTTATTCTTGTTGTTGAGTATATTAATTGGTGTTGCTTTGGATAGTTCTGCTGCTTATGCAGATTTAGACTGTCAGGTAGCGCTCAACTATGGTCTGGTGGTTAATAAACATCAAATTAGAGTGCTTGACGAGAGTCAAACGTTATATCAGATAAATGATGCAAAACAGCTTATGGTGCAGGGAGAATGGATAGCGTTAAATTCCCAGCAGAGTGCTGACTTGCAAGAGTTGTCTTCCGGTATTCATCAGGTCGTTCCTAAAATGATTTTGTTGGCTAACGAGGGCGTGGATCTGGCGATTGAAACGGTTGAGCATGTGTATTCTGGTCTGGTGGGTAAGGATCATAAAAGCCAGGAGAAACTGCATTCGTCCCTCAAACGGGTAAAAATGCGAGTGAAAGAAAAATTTATTCATGCCAGCGATAATTTTTACATGGGCTCGGGTAGTATAGAGAACGTGGATGAATTAGTTGATAAAGAACTCGAAGAGCAAATTGAACAGGCTATGGCCACTTCCTTAGGCGGGATCCTCTCGGCCATTGGTGGTTTAGTCGCCAGCGATCAAAGCACCGAAGACAAAATGGATGAAATTGCCCGACAGCTTGAGACCATGGGCGAAAAAATAGAGCAAAATGTCGCCCCCAAAGCTCACTCTATGAAGCAGAAGGCTGAGTGGTTTTGTAATAAATTCAAAGAATTAGATAAGGTTGAAGAGCGTCTCCGGGACTCTATTCCTGCACTGAAACCCTATAATGTACTAGTCACGGGTGAGCCACTCAGTACGCATTAATCACTAACTTACACCAACATTTCCAATAAGCTATTTAAATACCGTTGACCTAGTTCTGTGACTTGCCAGTGGGTGCCGGTCTCATCTGTTTTTTTTGCAGGGTGCGTTTACAGCCATTGGATACGCTCTTTACAAAGAAGCAGCGGCTCTTGAGGCTTGGTCATAAATACCTGACAAACCACGAAGGATTTCCGCTATTTCCGATAGCTCCTCACTATTTTTGTCCAGCGAATTAAACGTTGAAATTAGACAAAGCTCACGGATGTTGCGGTATTCTTGACACACGCTTTTTCCTTCCTCTGTGGTACTGTAGAATATTTCCTTACCGCGTTTTTTACCTTCAACTAGGCCCTGTTTAGCCAACTTTTTCAAGGTGTAGTTGACCGTGTGAGTGTCTTCGATATTCAGCATAAAACAGATGTCGGCACGGCGCTTCGCGGTATCGCGGTGATTAATATGATGAATGACCATAACATCAAGATGGTTCATATCAACAAATCCTGCTGCTGAGGCACAACGAACCGTCCACTTGGAGAAGGCGTTATATATAACGTTCAGGCTGAACTCCATTTCAGATAAGGGCCAGCCTTCTTCTGTAGCCAGATGATCCGAGGAAACAATTTTACGTTTTATTGTGTCGTCAAAGTCCATATTATTATTACTTGTCTAGTTGAGGAGGTGACTTATATTATCTAGGTAAACCCTATCAACAAGCAATGTTATATAGTTATTATTCATATTTTAATAATAAAACATTAGTAATACATTCGATATATCAATGAAGTTATTTACATAATGCCACTGGATTTTAATATGAGTCTAAGACCCAGGCCAGTAGTGACAAGCAGAACTCCAAAACCAAACATATTCCCCAACAATTTGTTTGAGTATTTACCCAACAGGTTTTTTTGGTTCATTGCGTAAAGCAGGAACGAAGCAATAATAGGTAACAGCAAACCATTCGCAAACTGCGCCGCGAGGATAATAGTGACAGGTTTAATACCGGTTAGAGAAAAAATGGTTCCCACTAAAATCACACTCAAGGCGATAAACTTAAATGTGCGAGATTGAGTGCCGCCTGTTATACCCAGGATCTCAGTGATGGCATATGCAGTTGCAAGAGGCGCAGTTATCGAGCTACTGAGTCCCGCGGCAAAAAAGCCGAGACCCAACATATATTTTGAGAAAGAGCCAAATACGGGCTCAAGCTGCACGGCCATGTCACCCGCACCGGATATTTGCAAGCCGCTGCCAAAAATGCTCGCTGCCGCAGTTGATACAATAAGAATAGTGATCAGCCCACCCAGGCCTATTGCTAAAGCAGTGTCGGTTCGTGCATGATGTAAATCAACCACTGAATGCCATTTTGCTTTTACCGCCGAAGCATGCAAAAACAGATTGTAAGGCACCACTGTGGTGCCTATTAAAGCTATCACGGTTAACAAACTTCCGTCGGGTATCTGTGGGCTAAACATGCCTTTAAATAAAGCGCCAACGTCAGGGCCAACGGCGACAAACGTGCTAATAAATGCAAAGGCCATTATCAATACAAGCATCAGCAACATGCGTTCAATTTGCTTGTAAGAACCCCGCCACATTAAAAAAATAGCCAACAAGGAAATTACTAACACGGCGATTTCGTAAATAGACTGGCTTTTATCGGTTAGTGCTTCCAGTCCCAAGGCTGCACCGGATAAATTTCCTGCTTCATAAGCGGCATTTCCCAAATACAATGCCACTATAATTAAGATATACATAGGCCATTTCCAAATAGAATGGTCCAGCATATTCCGCAGGTTTTCACCCAGCCCTTGTTGTGTGACAAGCCCAAGACGAGCCGACATTTCTTGTAGGATGATTGTGGCGACAGTTGCGAACAATAAAGCCCACAACAAGGTGTAACCATAATTAGCTCCTGCAAGTGTGCAGGCAGTAATCGTGCCTGGTCCGATAAATGCGGCAGCTATTAGTGCCCCTGGACCGATGTTCTTAATGCGATTGAGCATTATTATACATCTCCCTTAGGGCAATTCTCTTTAGTAAGTGGATCATCATACTTTCCAAAACCCCCACCGGTAGGGGAGATGATGCTAATAGTATCCCCTGGTGAAACATGGGCTTGTCCACAACCGCCTAGCTCCACGATGCTATTATCGCCGCGGGTGATCCAATTCCGTCCAATTCTGCCTGGTTCGCCCCCGAACAAACCGTAGGGAGGAAGGTTTCTATGCTCAGACAAAATAGAACACTCCATGTCCTCAAGAAATCGGATACGGCGGGTAATGCCGTCGCCAGCATTCCATTGTCCTTTCCCGCCGGAATCTCTATCTATGCTAAATTCTTCCAACAAAACAGGATACCGATGTTCCATAATTTCAGGATCGGTCAATCGGGTGTTAGTCATGTGAGTATGTACTGCCGCCACGCCGTTAAATCCTGGCCCTGCGGGACTACCTGAGCAAATGGTCTCGTAATACTGGTAAGATTCATTACCAAAAGTAAGGTTGTTCATTGTACCCTGACTGGAACCTAGTGCTCCAAGTGCCGCAAACAGCGCATTAGTAACGGATTGACTGGTTTCGACATTGCCCGCCACTACCGCTGCCGGGTAGCTTGGATTTAACATTGAGCCTTTAGTCATAACGATTTCCAGAGGCTTCATACATCCTGCATTTAGGGGTATATCATCATTAACTAAACATCTGAAAACATACAGCACAGCCGCACGAGTTATTGCCCCTGGGGCATTAAAATTAGTGGGTTGTTGTTCACTTGTGCCAGTGAAATCGATCACGGCATTGCGTTGCTGATGATCCACGGTGATTTTTAATTTTATGAGCGCACCGGAGTCAAGCACATATTCAAATTCGCTATCCTGCAACTTCGCGATAACCTTACGAACCGATTCTTCCGCACTGTCCTGAATAAATCCCATATACGCATGCACCGTTTCAATACCATAATGGTCCACCAGTTTACGTAGTTCTGCAGCGCCGGTTGCATTCGCCGCCGTTTGTGCCATAAGATCGGCAATATTCTGCGGGATATTTCTTGCGGGATAAGGCCCCTGGCTAAATGCTTTGTAGATCTCGTCACTAAGGAAAACACCTTGATCAACTAGTTTGAGTCCGTCCAAAACGATACCTTCTTCGTGGATGGTTTTCCCCAGGGGAGACATTGAACCTGGCGCAACTCCCCCCACGTCTTCATGGTGGGCTCGACTGGCAAGGTAAAACAAAACTTCGTTATTGCTCTCATCGAATACGGGTGAAATTACGGTTATATCCGGTAAATGTGAGCCACCGTTATACGGATTATTCTGTACAAACACATCTCCGGGTTTAATTTCCTGATCGCCGTCTATGATCACCTTCACACTGGAGTCCATTGAGCCCAAATGCACCGGCACATGAGGTGCATTGGCGACTAGATTGCCAAGTTTATCAAAAACTGCACAGGAAAAATCAAGACGTTCTTTTACGTTGACCGACTGTGAAGTATTGCGCAGCACAATGCCCATTTGTTCGGCAATAGACATAAACAGGTTATTGAAAATTTCTAAACGTACGGGATCGTATTCTTCTGTTGACTCTTCTTCTTGTTCAACAAATTCGTTTCGTTGCAGTATTAGATGGTGATGCTGATTAATATAACCCTTCCAGTGTTTCTCAACGATAATGGTGCCAATGGGTTCAATCACTATCGCCGGACCGGTAATGTGATGACCGAATTTAAGGGCTTCAATTTTATAAACAGCTGCATCAAGCCATTCGCCTTTGGAATAGATTTTACGGAACGTTTCGGTTACAGGAGCGACAGTAGCGAGGGTATCGAAGGTCGCTTCTTGATGATCATCACGGCCACCAAAAGATTCAACGGTAATAGTATCCAAAATAATTGACTTCTCAGGCGCAATAAAACCAAATTGGCGTTTGTGGCTGGCTTCAAAATCAACTTGCATCTGCGGCGCATCAGAAATCTGAATTTTGATGGTGGTATCGGTACTTTGATACCTGAGCAAGGCAGATGAACTATGTTGCAGCTGCTGCGCAACGAGTCCCTGCTCGATTAAATCTGCAATATTATCTGCAATCAGGGTATCAATAACGCTGTGCATAACCTCGGAACGAGAGGTGGATAGTTTTACTTCCATCACCGCCTGACGCTCAGTGCTGATATCAGCCAAGCCCATGCCATAAGCGGATAATACCCCAGACAAAGGATGCAAGAAAATAGTATCCATTCCCAATCTTTCAGCCACTAAACAGGCATGTTGCCCCCCCGCGCCGCCGAAGCAGTTCATCGCGTATTCTGTTACATCGTAGCCGCGAGAAACTGAAATCTTTTTGATAGCCTGAGCCATATATTCAATCGCAATATCCAAGAAACCTTCAGCAACATCTTCTGCAGAGCGGCCATCCTCGACTTCATCGGCAATCTCCTGGAAAGCAGCCTGTGCTGCATCGCGGTCGAGTGGCTGGTCTTGGTGAATGCCAAATATTTGTGGAAAAAAATCGGCTTGAATTTTACCTAAACACACGTTTATGTCGGTAACAGCTAACTTGCCTCCGCGGCGATAACAAACCGGTCCAGGATTGGCACCTGCTGAATCGGGCCCTACTCTAAAGCGGTGATCTTCAAACTTCAACAAGGAGCCGCCACCCGCGGCAACAGTATGGATATACATCATGGGCACACGCATACGCACACCCGCGACTTCAGTCTCATATACTTTTTCAAATTCTCCAGCATAATGGGATACATCGGTGGACGTTCCACCCATATCAAAACCGATGATTTTGTCAAAACCCGCCAACTTAGCCGTATGTACCGCGCCGACAATACCACCAGCGGGGCCGGATAAAATAGCGTCTCGCCCTCTGAATTTGTGGGCATCCACTAGTCCACCAGATGACTGCATAAAAAGCAGTTGGCCGGGCTTATTGCGAGATTCCATAGCATCTGCAATTCTATCTATGTAACGGCGTAGAATAGGTGTTAAGTAAGCGTCGACTATAGTGGTTTCGCCACGGGGCACTATCTTAGTAAGCGGGCTAACCTCGTGGCTAGTAGAAATTTGCTTAAAGCCAATTTCCTGCGCAATGATCATCAGCATTTTTTCGTGTTGGCTATATTTAAAGGCATGCATCAACACAATGGCAATGGTGCGATAGCCTTTGTTATAAGCCTGTTGGAAAGATTCTTTTGCGGCTACCAAGTTAATTGGACGTTCAACTTGTCCGGACTCATATAGGCGCTCGTCAATCTCAATGACATCACTGTACAACAGCTCAGGTTTTTTAATGTCCAAAGCAAAGGTTTTTGGTCTGGCTTGATAACCAATTTCAATAATATCCCGGAATCCTTTGGTTATAGCCAATACCGTAGCATCGCCCTTTTTTTCCAATAAGGCGTTGGTGGCAACAGTTGTTCCCATTTTTACTGTTTTGACTAATTTGTTAGGAATAAGATCGTTGGGGCCCAAATCCAGAAATTGCCTGATCCCATGTAACGCAGCATCTACATAAGCTTCTGGATTTTCAGATAAAAGCTTCTTAGTTAACAAATCTCCTGCCGGGTTTTTTGCCACGATGTCAGTAAATGTTCCCCCTCGGTCGATCCAAAACTGCCACTTATCTGTTATTTCAGAGCTTTCAAAAGTGTCCATCACATTATTCCAATAAATAAATAATTAAGTGTTGCTTTTATCTCATCATTATTACAAAGTGTCAACGTATTGTTAACGAAATGCATTTAAAGTGATTTTAATGTAACAATGATTTGTGGGGTTCTCATACAATGACACTCACTAGTCAGGGGTTTAACAATAAGAACGACCTAACTTCGTAACAGAATCCAAATGAAAGGGTTAACTAATGACTATAAGAACGTATCGAAACAAACTACCTACAGCAGCACTTGCACCACTATTGCTTTTTACATTGGCGCCTATCCACCTTGCCATGGCACAAGATGCCAGTGAGCAAACAGCAACAATACAAAGCGATCAAGACATAGAAAAAATTATTGTCAGAGCTCCTACTGGCTCGCGATTGAAAAGGCAGGGGGACACTGCTTCTCCCTTAAGTGAGTATGATGCAAGTGATTTACAATCTAACGGTGTCAACGAAATACGCGACCTAGTTCAATTGTTGCCGATTAACGCCGGCTCTGAAAATAACTCGGATAATCTTTCGCAAAACTTTACCGCAGGTACATCCAATATTAATTTACGGGGCTTGGGTGTTGCTTCCACTTTAGTATTACTAAACGGCAAACGTCAGGTTCTGTCTGCAGTGCAAACAGATGATGGTTCAAGTTTTGTGGATACTGCCTCACTGGTTCCTACTCTTGCCCTTGAACGAGTTGAAATTCTTAAAGATGGGGCATCTGCTATTTACGGCTCTGATGCGGTGGCCGGTGTAGCTAACTTCATTACTCGAGATGGATTTGAAGGTGCTGAGTTTCAAGCTGAATATCGGGCACGCGCCGGTAATGGCTCTCAAAGAGATGTCAATTTGGATGGCGTAATTGGCAATACTTTTGATGAGGGTACGTTTTTGCTTGCGGTCAGTTATCTTGACCGGACTAGCTTATTGTTAGGCGAAGTTGATTTTCTAACACCGGCGACCAGTGGCTTTGGTAATCCAGCCAGTTTTGTTGTACCTACACTCGGTTTGACCGTTGCGGACCCTGATTGTGAAGCTAACGGTGGCATATTTCAATCCCTTGCGAATGGCAGTACACAATGCCGTTTTGACTTTGGCCCACAAGTGACAGCAGTCCCTACAGAGCAACGCTTACAGGCTTTTGCCCGTGCAACCTGGGACTGGAGTGAAGACACAATAATCTGGACAGAGGTGGGTTATGCACGAAATAAAATAAGCCGAGAAGTCTCACCGAGTTTTCCGGTTCTTAATGCGCCTATTGTGCCCGCTAGTAACCCCGGCAACATCTTTAATGAAGATGTATTTTTCCAGGGCCGCCCTTATGGTGAAGGACAACCCACTGAAATTAATTTTTATGACCATAACACGGTCAGATTTGCGATTGGTGCTGAAGGCTCTATCAATGACGATTTTGACTGGGATGTTTCATACGTAAGTGCCTCGAACGACGCGCTACTTAATCCTCGCGACATCATTGCCGCTAACTTTCAGGCAGCATTAAATGGTTTTGGTGGCAGCAGTTGTGATACCAGCCCAACCGCATCTGTTGCTGCAGTACCGGGGCAAGGTGAGTGTCACTACTTTAACCCTTTCAGTACTTCTTTTAATGCTGCTGCTGACAGCCCTCTAGCAAATGATCCAAGTTTACGCGGTTTTATTGTGGGTGATTATATTGCCGATGCTGAATCCGAAATGAACGTCATCGAGTTAAATATTGTGGGCAGCCTGTTTGAATTGGATGCAGGTGCCGTGGGTTTTGCTTTAGGTGCCCAATATCGTGATCAGTCTTTGGCAACCTCGTTTGACAGCATCACCCAACAAGATGGCTTCGGCTTTTTGATTGGTAACCCTAATTTTAAAGGGGCAACGGATGTAACAGCCGTTTACAGTGAAGTATTAGTGCCGTTATCTGATGAATTGGAGCTATCAGGCGCAGTGCGTTACGAGGACTACGGCGGTGACATTGGTTCGACGGTTGATCCAAAAATTGCCCTACTGTATCGCCCTGACGAAAGGCTTTCCTTAAGGGGCTCATACAGTACCTCGTTCCGCGCACCTTCTGTTTTCCAAACTCAAGGGGTACAAACAAACTTCACCAATATCCGAGATACAGATGGCTCTTCAACCTTTGCTGGTAGACGAACGGTAGGAGACCCAAGTTTAAAACCTGAAACTTCTACGGCTATTAACATTGGAACAACCTGGCGTCCCACTGACAGTATATCCATCGATTTGGATTACTGGAATTTCTCGTTTGAAGACGTATTGCTTAAAGAAAATGCCCAGGCTCTGGTTACCGCCAATCCAAATGATCCGCGCATTGAAAGAACGTCAGCGGGTACCGTATCAATCGTTAATACCGCGTTTATCAACGCTGATTCAATTGATACCAGTGGTTTAGATCTATCTATCTGGACAAGTTATACAAGCAAGTTAGGCAAATTTACCCCTTCTTTTGACGGGACTTATGTGCTGGAATACGATGTCACCAATGATGGTACAAAAGTTGACGCTTTAGGTCGTTTAAATCGTTCTAATATCGGTAATCCATCCCCACGTTTTAGAGGGAATTTGGGTTTAAATTGGAATAACGAAAACGGTATTGGCGCTAATATTTACCTCCGTCACGTTAGCAGTTATGAAGACGACGGTGGTGTAAACATTGACAGCTTTACTCAAGTTGATGCGCAATTTAGTCTAAGTTTAGGAGAAATACTACGCCCTGACTCTGAAACTACACTGACGCTTGGTGTAGCGAATGCCACTGGAGAGAACCCTCCGTTTGTTGCGGTATCAGGCAGTTACGATCCTAAAACCGGCGATCCCCGTGGGCGTCGTGTCTATGCTCGCATAAGTGCTTCGTTCTAAGTAAAACGATTTAAACGTGTTCCGCTCATCAACTTCATGCTTGTTCGGAACGCGTTCATTTATACCCTACTCAAGAAGCACACAGCGGCAAATCTAAAGCCTTCCAATCAAAACTCGTACAAGCAACTAAAACACAGAAATTCTGATAAACAAGCGGATAAAAACAGTTAAGAAGTATCCACCGACTAATTATTCAAACCAACATTTCCAATAAGTTATTTAAATACCGTTGACCTAGTTCTGTTACTTGCCAGTGGGTATCGGTCTCGCTGATCAGGCCCTTATCTATGGCGCCTTGTAAATTCAAACTAACTTCTTGGCTTAATACTAAACCGGTAAAATCCTGATAGTCTTGTTTTGGACAGGGCTCTAGTAGGCGAAAGCGATTCATAAAAAACTCGAAGGGCAGCTCATTCGGTTCAACTGCATTTTGTCGATCCATATAAGGACGGCTTAGGTCCATGTAGCCTTTCGGATGTTTGACTTTTACCGTGCGTAATATCCTACCTTGCTCTGCCTGAGTGATTTTGCCGTGGGCACCACAGCCAATGCCCAGGTAGTCACCAAAACGCCAGTAATTGAGGTTGTGTTGGCATTGTTGTCCGGCTTTGCTGTAAGCAGAGATTTCGTATTGCTGGTAACCAGCATCTGTTAGTACTTGATGACCCCGTTCTTGAATATCCCACAGTACTTCGTCCTGAGGCAGGGTAGGCGGCTTCGAATGAAACTGAGTATTTGGCTCAATAGTCAGTTGATACCAGGATAAATGAGGAGGGCTCTGGGCAATGGCTTGCTCAAGATCAAACATGGCATCGGCCAAGGATTGATCGGGCAGGCCATGCATTAGGTCTACGTTAAAGCTACGGAGCTTGGCATTTTTTGCATAACCGGTGGCATTTAGGGCCTGTTGCCCATCATGTATTCTGCCAAGCCGTTGTAACTTTTCCTGCTGAAAGCTTTGTACACCGATGGAAATCCGATTCACTCCCCCTTGTTGGAAACCGATAAAACGTTCGCTTTCCACTGTGCCAGGATTGGCCTCTAGGGTGATTTCTGCTGTAGGGCTCAGGTTTACTCTTTGTCTAACTCCGACTAATAAGCGAGCAATGGTCTCGGGTGAAAACAGACTGGGAGTGCCGCCACCAATGAAGATACTGTGTATTTCACGTTGCCCAATAAGCTTGGCGTCTTCGGCCAGATCGTCCAGTAAGTGGCTAAGATATTCTTTTTCCGGCAGTTTTTGTTGTTTCTGACCGTGGGAATTGAAGTCGCAATAAGGGCACTTCTGCACGCACCAAGGAATATGGATATACAGGGATAGGGGGGGATTAATCAATGTCATGGCCCAGGCGCTGTTTGACTTGTTCAACTAGCAGCTTTATGGCTTTACCCCGGTGACTCAAGGCATTTTTTTCTTCTGGAATAAGCTGCGCAGAACTACGATTTAGGTCAGCTAGCCAAAAAACCGGATCGTAACCGAAGCCGTTCTCTCCCTTGATATCTAAGCTGATTTCACCATGCCATTCGCCCTGACAAATAATCGGTGTGGGATCATTTGCACTTTGCATAAACACCAAAACACAAAGAAAGCGGGCTTGCCGCTGTTGCTGAGGTACATCTTTAAGTTCAATTAATAATTTGTCGATATTGTCCCGGTCTGTTGCTTGTAACCCGGCAAAGCGGGCTGAATAGACTCCAGGTGCACCACCGAGTGCGTCCACCGCCAAACCAGAATCATCTGCAATGGCGGGCAATCCCGTTATCAGCGCAGCGTGGCGGGCCTTGATAATAGCGTTTTCCACAAAAGTCGTACCGCTTTCGGCCACCTCCGACACCGCAAATTCACTTTGCGGCAGCACCTCAAAATCTAAAGGTCCGAGCAACTCTGCCAGCTCTGTGACTTTACCTTTATTGCCTGAGGCCAATACAATCTTATTCGTCAATTTTTTTCACTCGTTTATGGGTTTTTAAGGGCGGGAGTTACTTAGCTATATTACCGACTAGACGAGGAAATTGATATGCAGCAAGCAATATTGCATCGCCCACAAAACCATGGCTAATTTTGCTTGAGTTCTATAATTTCAATTTTTTATAAGTGGTCAAAACAACGTTGATTAACCACGATTCTTGTAGAATTTCTTGATGTTGTGGTCTAAGTGATGATTCAGTATCTCATCCAACTTCTGACCAATTTTGGAGCAAATTCTAATTTGCTCAATTCGAAGCCAGGTTGAGCGCTCACCTTCAAGTACAAGTTCATCAATCTCCTTGGAGGTCAATTGGCCCAACAGTTTTTGCGGATCGACAAAATTAAAGCTAGGCACGATATTCACATCACCTTTGTAATCTTGCGCAATGACTGAATTGAACATACTCATGGTTTTGCCAATATCCGGAACAAGGCGTAAGTAGCGACGGCCAAATTTCTCCCAGCCTTTTAATACTTCATGTGTGGATACTCGCATCACGTTTCGTGCAACTTGTGGAATGGGTAGATATTGCTCGCCTGACATCAAAGCAAGTGCCATTGGATTGGCCTGACTGACGATATAGTGGTTAACGCCATAGATTCTGGCAAGCCTTTTGGCGGGCAGATCATCAGTAACCGCGCCGTCCACCCATCGACGATTTGGCAAATAGGGTTGAGCCTCACCATATACGTTTTTTGCCATCAGCATCACTGGTGCAAATACACCAGGAACTGCGCAGGACGCTGTTACGGCGGATCTAATGTAGACATTGGGTGAGGTCACTGCATTCATTAGTCTTGAAGTCTGATGCTCCTCATGAGGAGCGATGGTGATGCTGATCATGCGTCCCGTTTTCTCATAGGCTTCCTGAAAGGTGATATCAGGAATAAGGTGTTCTAGGGCCATCTTTAATGAGCCTGAGTCTACTTGCTCCCGGATCAGGCGCTTTGGTCTATTGTCTATCTCTGATTGCAAGGGGTCGAGCATCACGTCCCCGTTCAATATAGCGACCAATTCGTCGTCGTTATGAGTGCCCAGTGCTGCTGCAAATATGGCACCTGCGCTGGAACCAGAGATTACTCTGGGAAGCAGTTTATGCTCCAACAGCACTTTGGCTACCCCTCGATGAAAATGTCCAAGGGAACCGGCACCACTTAACATCAAAGCTGAGCGTCCAAAGCAATGGCTGGCACGTTCAAAAAAGTCAATTTTGTCTTCTTGGGTAATGTCACTGGATTCTGGCAGAGTGGCAATGTGTCCGAGTGCGTCGACTATCTCATCCACATACTCTTCAATTAGGTGCTTGGTACCAAATTTAACGCCTTCATACAGAGCTGATTTGCCCATACCGCCCTGATTGCCATGAATGCCCTCATTGAGAGCAAAAAGTAAGCCAGCGTCATCTTTGTTTTCCCGCAACTCCCTTAGCATATTCAATCTAAAGCGAATGCCAGCATAATCATAGCTCTTTGATTTTTCTTTGGATTTCCATTTTTCACGACCAGATTTTAAATCGTGTTCAAGGGCCAATTGCTTCCAAACGGCAAAACTCATCGCTTTACGCATTTTACGCTCTAGGCTGGCGAGAGACGGACTAGTCGATATTGACGGCATCAAAAAGGTTCCTGAAACAATAGTAATTATATGGCAGCACATTATGATCGGAAAAAGTTATTTGGCTCTGTAACACCTTCGAAAGCTTTCCCTGAGTTCACATAAGGGCCACTTATGCTTGGCGCATTAAAGCAAATTAACATGACGCTTTTCATCTATCAAATCAGACAAACTTATAAACATTCATACATGTCATCGAATTTGAACCTCACTGCAAACTGTTGTCGACCTCTTTCATGAAGTTCAAGCAACGCCACTAAAACAAACCATATTTAATAGGGTAGTTTCAGCGAGAGTGTTAGCAAAGTGATATAGGGCAAACTAAGTCTGCTTGCCAAAAACCAATATAGCGCCGCCATGGTGGATGGTGAGGCCATTGAGCAATGCCAAAACAAGGTGCCAATAGATTTTAGACTGGATAATCCGGTAAAGACGGTACGTCGAAAGGTTCGTTCCGCTTACATCAAAGCAACAGAGGCAATGGCTGCCTACGATAGTTCGCTGGCGAGTGAGTACATGACTAAACTGCGGAATGACAAGCAATTTAATGCTATGGAATCCGCGTGGTTTTGGATGTTGGAGGCCGATTTTGCCAAACTCAATAAGAGTCCAGAAGACGAATTTATTAATATAAAACGGGCTATTACTACCGACAAAAATGAACTTTTGTTGGGTGCAGCTAACTACTTGTCTATGTTGCAACGGCGATTTGCACTTGAAGTCCAGTTTACCAAATATGCCGATGCCTTAGATACCTTTGAGAACATTAAAGCCCAGGACAATAGTGAAAAAAGAGTGCAGCTTTTGCAGCCATATGCGACCCAAATATCGCAATTATTAGACGGTGATGAACCGATTGTAGTCGCTGCAAAGATAAGTGAAGACGGTAACTGGTGGCATACACTGAGTCGCAGTGCCTTCGCCTTCAGCAGTGTTCAAGGCCAAGTAGATAAGCTTGAATTGCGCTGCCAAAACAAACGTGAAATCTACACCTTCTCTAGTGATAGTACCTGGAATATTCCTCAAACATGGGGGCGTTGCAGTGTACTGGTGTTGGGTGACAAAAACGTCGATTTTAATTTGCTAGAGCTTTCACCACAAGCCTAAAAACTTTGGGCTCCTGAACTTTATTAGATCAGGAGTCTCAAATACTAGTTTTCACGACGGTGACTTTTTACCTCTGCCTTTTTTCTTCTTCACTTTACGCTTAACTGGCTTGGCCGCAGCTTTTTTCGCCTTGGCGCTTTGCTTTTTCTTGGTCGGCGGTTTGGCTTCTTTGTTTTGTGGACGCAGTTCCTCAATCACCCGACGTTTAAGTGCCTGCTGAGTATAACGCTCAACTTTAGGCACCATGCCAATGTCGTGGGCTTCTACCAGTGAAATAGCAATGCCCTTGTTACCAGCACGGCCCGTGCGGCCTATTCTATGCACGTAGATATCAGCGGTGCGCGGCATGTCATAGTTAATCACATGGCTAATGTTATCTACGTCAATTCCACGGGCGGCAATGTCTGTGGCGATTAAAATTTTCACTTCACCGGAGCGAAAACGCTCCATCGCCGCGTTGCGTTTGTCTTGTGGCATATCGCCCTGTAACCAGCAGCAGGTAATATCGGCCGAATTTAATTGGCCCACTAAGGTGGCTAATCTTTCCCGGGTCTTAACAAAGACGATGGCGGTTTCGACTTGCTGTTTAAGAATATGAGTCAACAAAGCTAACTTGTGATTGGCATTATCTGCCAAATGGAGCCACTGATGAATGCCTGCATGCTCTTTGCGACTAGGCTCTGCCTCGATCTCTACCGGGTCTTTTAGCAAGTCTTTGGCAAAGCGACTGATCCCTGAACCTTCCAGGGTGGCCGAAAATAACATGCTTTGCTTGCGCCAGCGGGCTTCACCGGCAATTTGATTGACGATAGGCGAGAAGCCCATATCAAGCATGCGGTCGGCTTCATCCAGGATCAGGCATTCTATATCCCGACAATCAAAACTTTCTGTTTCGATATGCTCAAACAAGCGTCCAGGAGTCGCAACCAGAATATCCAGATTCTGTTCTAGCAGATCTCGATCAGTACCGTAGTTAATACCTCCGGTTATGACGCCGCAGGTTAGCTCGGCATATTTACTGATGAGTTTGGCTTGTTCAAATATTTGTAAGGCTAATTCCCGGGTGGGGCTAAGGATCAAAATCCGAGTAGAGCCAGGTTGTCTGCGGGGGTAGTCCAGTAAAAATTGGCAGACGGGCAATAAAAATGCCGCAGTCTTACCGGTGCCAGTTGGCGCGGAGGCCAGTATATCTTTACCTTCCATCGCCGCGGGTATCGCTAGTTTTTGAATGCTGGTGGGCTCTGTATAGCCCATTTCTGCGACCGCGCGACACAAGTCATCATCTAAAAGTAATTGCTCAAACATGCAGGTTTTCTATTTATTACTGAATTGGCTCAATGATACCAAACAGTTTGGTCACAAAGGCATCTTTAATTTGGGTAGCGCTGTTTTAATCCGCTATAAACTTGTTCGCTGTAATCAAGCAAGGTGATATCCAGAGAATTTAATACTTCTACCAGATGTTCATTATCCTCCTGACCGCGCCAGACTTTGATATAACTTCCGTCTTTGTAACCATGATCCTGGCGGAAGAAATTCAGCACGTTTTTGCCCACGTATTGGCGATATAATTCGTCAGAGTCCATCTCCGCCTGCTCGACTATTTTGATGAAAAGCGGCACATCGAAGCGTTTGGCAGCACACAGGCCGGCCATTAATTCCAGGTTGTCGAGTATGTCCAATTCAGTAAAAGCATATTCCTTGCCGTCGAAGCTCACGGTAAGGCGCCCAGATGCCAGCTGCTCGGCGATGGTGTCGGCGGTTTTTTGTATATCACCCTTAAACTCAATGATGATGGCTGATAAGGCAAAATGCCATATGTCGATCAATTCCATTTGTAATTGAGGCAGGTCTTTATGCTGAGCTTTCCACCACTTCCAACCATGATGCTCAATTCCTTCAACCGCTTCAATCATCGCAGCGCGCAGATAGGCGTAGCCTGCATTGAGCCATTCAGGATTGACTTTTTTATTCATGGCGTCTTGTAGGGATAACATCGTGGAAAGTTGGCTAGGTGATAACATGCGGTACCTTAGTAGTTACTGAGTGAAGAAATAGTGCCGAGGCAAAAACAGGATAAGTTACAGCATTTTACCATGTAATATTAGTGATTAATATTTGCAACTTGCTCTTTGAATAAGGACAGTACGGCGATTCGTTGTTGATCCAATTGTTGTTTGATCTGGGCACCCTGATAGCCCGCTTCAACTATGGCTTTGACGTCGACACTCTGGGCAGCTTGCAGGGCTAGCCAAATATAATCCGAATGAATACAAGGAGTCTGTCTGAGGTCTTCGCTGCCCAGGGCCTCAGCTACGCACGTTGTCAGGAAATCCTTAAAGCGCTGGGGCTTGCGCCAGGCGTCACAACGATTAAACATGTTTAGTATGGTATTGGGTTTAAGCTCAAATGCCCGATGAACCTGGCTATGAAATTCGCTCATTATCAAAGCAAGTTCCCGGCAATCATTAGGAGCTTTAAGCCTGTTACATAGATTATTTATTGGTTCAAGCCCAAGTTTTTCATGACCATGATGGGAAGGCCAGTCGCCAGGCAACGTCAGATCCTTACCTAAATCATGGACCAGGGCGGCGAAGCGTACGGTGAGCGTTGAAGACAAACTTGCTGCTTGCTGCAATACCTTCATCGTGTGTATGCCGGTATCAATTTGCGGATGCCAACGGCCTGGATTGCTTATGTCCCATAGTTTGTCTAATTCGGCAAACCACACTGCCAGCGCCCCGCATTCATGTAAGGTCTCGCAATACACTTCAGGATGGGCTTCCAATAAACTACGGGCTGTTTCTTTCCATACCCGTTCGGCGCTGAGATGCTCAAGTTCACCGCTGTTTGATATTTCCCTCATTAAGGCTAAGGTTTCATCCGCAACGATAAAACCCTCGGCTTTAAAGCTGGCGGCGAATCGAGCGACCCGCAATACTCTTAGGGGATCTTCAATAAAGGCTTCAGACACATGGCGCAATATCTTGTCGCGCAGGTCCTGCTGACCATTGTAGGGGTCAATTAGCTCCCCTTTATCGCTCATTGCCATGGCGTTAATGGTTAGATCCCGACGCCGCAGATCCTGCTCTAAAGTGACCTTGTCTGAAGCATCACATTCAAAGCCGTTGTAGCCCTGGCCAACTTTGCGCTCGGTGCGAGCCAGGGCGTATTCCTGATGGCTGTCGGGATGCAAAAAGACCGGGAAGTCTGCCCCCACTTGTTGGTAACCCTGAGCCAGCATTTGTTCTGGCGTAGCACCTACCACCACCCAGTCTCTATCGGATACTTGTCTGCCAAGAAGCTGGTCGCGAACCGCGCCGCCGACTAAATATATTTCCACAAAATGGGCGTCCGTTTATTATTGCTGTATGAATTTCGTTCAAACTAAACGGGTCTAAACAGACCCTTCGGGCACTGCTTGGGCGCCAAAGCGACTGCCTTATCCCTCGCTAATGCAGAATAAGCACAGCACTTTTGCTGTGCATTAACATACGGCCCGTCAATAACTGCAAAATATACAGTAAAGATCAGCAGAGCCTGAGTTTAGTTTTGATTTTGTAATTATGCCTGATAAATACACCGCTTTGAATAAGGTATTAATGGAATACGCAATGGGCTTGGGTATACTCTTGTTATTATCAACTTTGTATTCTGTTTTATATGTACCTAAATTATTTTGGCTTGACCGACAACCCGTTTTCTATCGCACCTAATCCTGCCTACTTGTATATGAGTCCAAGACATAAGGAAGCACTGGCTCATCTCAATTTTGGTTTGCGTGAAAGTGGCGGCTTTGTGATGTTAACTGGTGAGGTAGGTACCGGTAAAACCACGGTATCACGCAAGTTGATGCAGCAATTACCGGACAACACTCAGGTAGCGATGATCCTCAATCCCACCTTGTCAGCGATTGAATTACTCGCCACCCTTTGCGACGAACTGGGAGTTGATTACCAAAGAGACAGTGGTAGTTTGAAGTATTTTACCGATCATATTTTGGCAAAGTTAGCGAGTAATCATCAGCATGGTATGAATACAGTGCTGATCATTGATGAAGCTCAACATTTATTACCTGAAGTCTTAGAGCAATTGAGGCTGCTGACCAATCTGGAAACCAACAGAGAAAAATTACTCAAGGTAGTTTTGATTGGCCAGCCCGAGCTTCAGCAGCTGCTCAAACGAAATGAATTACGTCAATTGGCACAGCGTATTACTGCCCGTTATCATCTGCTGCCACTTAGTGCCTCTGAAGTGAAGTTGTATATCATCCATAGGTTAGGGGTGGCCAATGGGCATGTGAGTATTTTCAGTAGAGGAACCCTGCAGGCCGTGTTTCAGATCACCGGGGGCATTCCCCGAGTCATCAATTTGTTATGTGATCGAGCCTTAACTTTGGCTTTTAGCAAGCAGCACAGTGCAGTACAAAAACATATTTTTTATGCGGCCGCCGGGCAAATATTAGGAGATGATGTGGTTCAGCAGCGTCAGAGTAAAAAGTGGACATTAATGTTGATTGGTTTGTTTTTTGGGGCAATTGTGATGGGTTTTATGGCAGGTCGTTGGTATGGGTAAACAGATTAAAATTACCGATGTGCAACCGGGCATGGTGATTGTGCAGGTTACTCAGCAAAATGGGGCAATAAGGATCAAAAAATCAGGGCTAGTCAGTAGCCCGGACATGATCACTGGATTGGCCGAGATGGGAGTGCAGGAAGTAGAAATAGACCCCAGCCAGACAGTGGAAATAGATTTACCCGGAGACGATATAGCACCCAGCCAACTAGCACCCACTCAGGTGCCAGTTAGATCCGCCACTCGGCAATTGTTGGAAAGTGGCACTGGCTCGGGGCATAAAGCTGACTACGCTTTGTCTGAGCAATTTAATCGCAATTTGTTTTTACCTTCGGTGCAGGACATTCCTTCCCTTTGGCAGTATTACAGCAAGCGCGTGGTGATGGCCATGTTGATTGTGTGCGGTGGTGTGGCCATTGGCTGGACGGGGGCGACGTATCAGCAATGGTTGTGGATATTTGAAAAGGACACAGAGCAGGTTGCAAGCACTACTTTGCCATTAAAGCGCTTGCAGGAAGATATTTCCCCCTCGGCTGTTTCAAACATCGCTCAGCCAAGCATAGCTGAAGAGTCTGTCGAACAAGTTACACAGCAAGTTGCAGACCGAGAGACAGAAAAAGAAGTTGATACCGCTCAGTCGCAAATGTCAGCCGACGAGGTGCAAGCGGCATCTTCAGCACCGCAGAGCCCAGCAAAGCTAAACGTTGGCGAAGAACCAAGTGCAATCTCCCCGGAATTGTTAAAGCGCTTTGAAGAGGCGATCAGCGAGCTTGATGCTGAACCTGAAACGGAATATCGACCGCCAATCGAGTCAGCTAGCGACGTGCCCAGAGTAGATCAGCTGCCTGCCTGGATCATGACCCAATTACCGGCAATGGCCTTCTCAGCTCATATGTATGCCTCAAATATTGAGGAGCGTTGGGTTAGGGTAAATGGCAGGCGAATGGTTGAGGGTGATATGATTGAGGGGAAGATAAGGATTGCCAAAATTGAGCCTCAACGGCTCATACTAAATTATCAGGGGCACGACTTCAGTATGGTCGCGTTAACGGATTGGTAGGGGATAAAATTATTTGATTTACAGCCAGCCAAATCCTGTTTTATACCATTCCTCCTTGATATGTGATCAACTCAGAATGCGCTGGCAAGTTTCCTAGCAAAGCGTAACGTTGAAGGAATGCTGGTTGCCTTTAACGAGTTTGCAATGCAGCTAGGGAGCTTACCAGTCCTTCCCGATGGGCGATATCAAGGTCGCTTATACTTTATAGCCGTTAGACGGGCAAAAAAAACGCCGCGATTAAGCCAGTTTTGTCCATCGCTGAGTGAGCAGATATATAGGTGGATTGGTTTTAGTTGCTGGTGGAAAATGCTTCTTTGAGAAACAAACCTAATTCAATATTAAATTCACCTGGGTGAATGCTACCGATAATTTTATCTGCGGTGTTTGCCAGGTTTACTTGGCGGATTTGCTCCTCATCTTTACTGTTGAGGTCATAAAATATCATTACCACCGGGCGCATGGGTTGCTCTTTGTTGATACGAATAACCATTGCCAGTTTAGCGTTATCCAGTCTTACCAAAGAGCCAACAGGATTGAGACCAATGCAAAGGATAAATTGTTCAATGAGCTGTGCATCCAAACCCAGCTCAGTGTTGCTCATTTTTATTAGAGCATCGGCCGGTGTAAGCGCCTTGCGATAAGGACGGTCAGCCGTCAGTGAATCATAGGTATCTGTAATGGCCGCCATTCGTCCATATAAGGATATTTGCTCGCCCTTAAAGCCACCGGGGTAACCTGAACCGTCCAATCGTTCATGATGTTGAGTGATAACTGCCAAGCTAACGTCGCTTATGCTGTCAAGGTTTTCGACTTTGTTGAGGGCGAAATCTACGTGACCCTGCATTTTTTCCAACTCTTTTTCTGACAAGCCATCAGACTTTTGAGTGAGTAATAATGGTAATTCGGTCATGCCGATATCCATTACTAAAGCCCCTATACCCAACTCATATAGTAGTTCCATTTCCAGATCTAACTGCTTGCCCAACATGGTCATCAAAATAGCGCAATTGATACTGTGCTCAAGCAAGTATTCGTCGTCATTTTTTAACAAGGTCACCACACTTATGGCGTCCTTACATTCAAAAACTTTGTCGACAATAGTGCGACTGGTATCTGCTACATCCTCAATATTATGAATTTTATTCTTGCCAATGTTGCGAATAATTCTGCCATGGATCTCTTTGGCTTTATCATAAAGTTCAAGAGTAAGATTCATTTGTGCCCGATAGGATAAACTGGCGGTGTTAAGGTCGTTGTCTTTGGCACTTAGCTCTTCTTGCAAAAATTGCAGATGGGTACTCTTAACTAAATCTATTTCTACTTGTAGAATGCCTTTGTCCACAAAACTGCTAATGTCTTTTTCGGTATTGATACGGCCACTTGATGTAATTTTGATATTGCCCTTCTGTCGTAGAACTCCCGTTACATACATACCAGGACAAAGTTCATTTACATCAATTTTTTGCAGCATTCTATTTCACATATTTATATAGTAATTAGTTGCCTAGTCTTAGATAAGTTGGCTAAGGCGTCAAGTGCTTTGCCAGATATAATGTCATTATTGTGTATATTTTGATTTGTGTATAAGCCCCCGAAGGTTGTGTCTAATTTTCGGGGGCACTTCATGAATGCTGTTTTTCAATATATCTACATTGTTTTGCATTACTTCAAGGCCTGCTAATTTTGCCAGGCTGCCCGCTGTTGCTCAAATTGACTGATTTTACTGTCGAGCTCTAAAGTTAGTCCGATTTCATCCAGGCCCTTTAGCAGGTTGTGCCTATGCTGCTCAGAAATCTCAAAAGCATAGCTGTGCTGGTTAAAGGTGACCGTCTGTGAAGTTAAATTTACCGTGATTTGACATGTGGGATCAGCTTCTACCGCCCCAAACAGTGCATCAATTTTTTCACTGCTTAGTTGCACTGGCAGCAAAGCATTATTAATGCAGTTGCCGTAAAAAATATCAGCAAAACTGGTGGCGATGACAATTTTAAAACCATAGTCATCTAGCGCCCAGGGGGCATGTTCACGGCTAGAGCCACAGCCGAAGTTTTCCCGAGTCAGTAATATACTCGCGCTCTTATGTTCCGGTTTGTTTAGCACAAATTCAAGATTAGGCACTTGTTCATGTTGATCCAAATAACGCCAATCGTGAAATAAATGTTTGCCAAATCCAGTGCGGGTGATCGCAGTTAAAAATTGCTTTGGAATAATCTGGTCGGTATCCACATTGGCTTGATTGAGCGGCATCGCACTACCAGTATGGATATTGATCCCTTGACTGTTGTTACTCATGATTTTCTCCTACTGAAAGCGGTTATTGATAGTCGCGTACATCGGCAAAATGACCGGCCAATGCGGCTGCGGCTGCCATCGCTGGACTGACTAAATGGGTACGAGCTCCCCGTCCTTGACGGCCTTCGAAATTTCGGTTGCTGGTGGATGCACAGCGGTCACCTTGTCCTAAGACGTCGTCGTTCATACCCAGGCACATGGAGCAGCCAGGTAAGCGCCACTCAAAACCGGCCTCGATAAATATTTTATCGAGTTGCTCAAGCTCGGCTTGTTGTTTGACCGAGACTGAGCCAGGGACCACGATAGCGGTCACATTAGCGGCTACCTTGCCCTGCTTGGCAATCGCTGCGGCCGCGCGCATGTCTTCGATTCGACCGTTGGTACAGGAGCCAATAAACACATTGTTTACCGCTAACTCAGAGAGTTTCTGGCCAGGTTGTAGATCCATGTATCGGTAGGCTTTGTTAGCAGAATCACGATCGATTGGGTCACTAAAGTCATCCGGCGCAGGCACCACATCGTTCACGCCAATCACCTGGCCGGGATTAGTTCCCCAGGTGACCTGAGGAGTAATATCTTGTGCCTGTAACTCAATGAGCGTATCGAAGGTCGCGCCCTCATCTGACTGAAGTGTATTCCAGTAGGTAAGTGCTTGCTGCCACTGCTCGCCTGTTGGCGCGTATTCCCGCCCTTGCAAGTAGTCATAGGTGGTCTGATCCGGGGCAATCAAACCTGCCTTTGCCCCTGCTTCAATGCTCATGTTGCACACGGTCATGCGCTCTTCCATGCTCAAGCCGCGGATCGCCTCTCCACAATACTCGATGACATGACCGGTCGCACCGGCATGACCAATCTTACCGATAATGGCTAAGATGATGTCCTTGGCAGTGATGCCAATCGGCAATGTGCCATTTACCTTGACCTGCATGCTTTTGGCTTTGCTCTGCTTGAGAGTTTGGCTGGCAAATACATGTTCAACTTGTGAGGTGCCAATACCGAAGGCCAGGGCACCAAAGGCACCATGAGTTGCCGTGTGTGAATCACCGCAAACTACCGTCATACCCGGTTGGATTAAGCCTAACTCCGGGCCAATAACATGCACGATCCCCTGCTTTTGATGGCCCACCGGGAACAACTCGATACCGTGTTTCTCACAGTTATCTGCCAGAGTTTGCAACTGCAATTTATTCGCCGGGCCACAAGCGTCGATTGCCAAGGAGCGGGTAGAAATACTGTGGTCCATAGTCGCAAAGGTTAGCTCGGGTCGACGTACCTTACGGCCTTTTTGCTCAAGGCCATCAAAGGCTTGAGGGGAAGTGACTTCGTGGATCAAGTGACGGTCGATATACAGTAGGCCATTGTCGCCCAAGTCTTCTACTAAGTGTGCCTGCCATATTTTATCAAATAAGGTGCTTACCATGATGACTCCTAAGCTTGTGCAATTAAGTTGGCGATATAGTCGCCTACTTCAGAGGTGGATTTGGCTAAGTGACGTTGCTCTGGGCTGAGTAATTCACCGGTTAATACACCCTCAGCGAGGGTAAGCAGTACGGCCTGTTCAATGGCATCAGCCGCTGCGTTCTCATTCAAACTAAAGCGCAAGAGCATGGCCGCTGAGAGAATTTGCGCAATCGGATTAGCAATGCCTTGGCCTGCGATATCCGGGGCTGAGCCGCCAGCGGGCTCATACAAACCGAAACCTTTGCCGTTGATACTGGCCGAGGGCAACAAACCCATGGAGCCGGTGATCATGGCGCACTCGTCGGAAATAATGTCACCGAAGAGGTTGGAACAAAGCATCACGTCAAATTCATTGGGGTAACGCAGTAGTTGCATGGTCGCATTGTCGATGTAGATATGCTCAAGACTTACCTGTGGATAGTCTTTGGCCACTTCTTCAACCACTTCCCGCCATAGGCGACTGCATACCAGCACATTGGCTTTGTCTACTGAGGTCACTTTTTTGCCGCGCTTCATGGCTGCGTCAAATGCACTAATCGCGATACGACGAATTTCTTTGCGGCTGTAGCGCATGGTGTCAAAGGCAAACTGCTCTTCGCCTTCGCCCTCTAAGCCCTTGGGCTGACCAAAATAGATACCACTGGTGAGCTCCCGTACCACTAACACATCAAAACCGCTGGCGGCAATATCGGCGCGCAGGGGAGAAAGCGCCTCTAAACCAGGATAAATCTTGGCGGGGCGCAGGTTGCTGAACAAATCAAAATGGCTGCGCAGGGCTAGTAGGGCTGCACGTTCAGGACGCTGCTCCAGGGGCAGGCTATCCCACTTAGGGCCGCCGATAGAGCCAAATAAAATGGCGTCTGCCTGCTCACATCCTACCAGGGTTTCTGACGGTAAGGCTTGGCCATGATTATCGATGGCATAGCCGCCCACCGCAAACTCGTTTAGCTCAAAAGCCAGATTAAATTTTTGTTGTACTGCAGCTAATGCTTTTTTGGCTTCACTCATGACTTCTGGGCCAATTCCGTCACCGGCGAGTACTGCAATATTGTAAGTAGACATCTTTTTTTTATACCCCTGCTATGCGCACATTTTGTTTCTTTTGCTGGTCGATTTGATCGGCCAAATAAGTGTTATTCAAGACATAAATTAAGGCCTTTACCCCAGACTCAACAATATCCGTTGCCAGGCCAATTCCGTTAAACCGTCGGCCATTGTACTCTGCAACCACGCTGACTTGCGCCAGGGCATCTGCCCCTTCGCCTTTTGAGTCCAGTTTAAAATCGACTATTTCGATTTGCTGGTGACCGACTACCTTGGTAATGGCGTTGTAGGCAGCATTAACCGGGCCATTGCCAATCGCAGACTCGGTAATTTCCTCACCGCCAACCAGCATGCATACGGTCGCGCTTGGAATGATTTCCTTGCCCGAGTTAGCGTGTAAATACTTTAAGGAATAATGTTCTTCCTCTTGTTTTTGTTGGCTAAAAAACAATAAGGCTTCGAGATCATAATCAAAAACCTGGCCTTTTTTATCCGCCAGTTTCAAGAACGCTTCGTACACCGTTTCCAGGTCAAAATCGCTGTCCTGATAGCCGAGCTCCTTCAGGCGATGTTTGATCACGTGGCGGCCAGAGCGAGAGGTTAAGTTGAGATTGTTTTTGTTTATGCCCACACTCTCCGGGGTCATAATCTCATAAGTGTTCTGACCTTTTAGTACACCGTCCTGGTGAATGCCTGAGGAGTGACTAAAAGCGTTGGCACCGACTATCGCCTTGTTGGCCTGGACCGGCATATTGCACAAGTTGCTGACCAATTTAGAAGTACGAGAAATTTCCTGACTCTTGATATTAGTGCTTAAGCCGAGCATGGAATGCCGGGTCTGTAAAATCATCGCGATTTCTTCCAGAGAACAGTTTCCTGCTCTTTCGCCCAGGCCATTAATCGTCGCCTCTACTTGGCGGGCACCTTGCTCGACAGCAGCTAATGAGTTAGCCACCGCTAGACCTAAATCGTTGTGACAGTGGACCGAAATGATCGCTTGGTCGATATTTGGCACACGATTAAACAAGTTAAGGATAATGCCACCAAACTCAGTGGGTGTGGTGTAACCTACCGTATCGGGGATGTTGACCGTGGTGGCACCGGCGGTAATGGCCGCTTCGACCATGCGACATAAGTAGTCAATATGGGTGCGGCCGGCATCTTCGCAGGAAAACTCCACGTCGTCGGTGTATCGGCGCGCATGTTTGACTGCCTGTACGGCCATTTCGACGACTTCGTCCTGAGACTTGCGCAACTTGGTATTGACGTGAATGTCTGAGGTGGCGATAAAGGTATGGATACGGAACTGCTCCGCTATCCGCAGGGATTCACCACAGGCATCAATGTCTTTTGGCAACGCCCGAGACAAACCACAAACGATTGAGTTTTTCACTTCGCGGGCGATAGTCTGTACCGATTGAAAATCGCCGGGGGATGAAACCGGAAAACCCGCTTCGATGATGTCCACACCCAGGCGCTCCAGTGCCAGAGCAATTTGCAGTTTCTCCTTAACGCTTAAACTGGCGGGCAGGGCTTGTTCGCCATCCCGCAAGGTGGTGTCGAAAATTTTGACGTGCTTAGACATACCTTCTCCTTTACTCTGTTGTTAATAACTATTTTGTAAACGCAAACAAAAAACCCGTGCTAGGCACGGGTTTTTAAAAACTGGTTGTGAATTGCTTACAACCTACCCGTGCAGTCTTGCTGCCAGCAGTAGTAGGATGTTAAGAAATAAAGTTCTCATTAGATAAGCCCATTCACGAATTAGTGTATTTGTAACGCGGAAGCGCCCGGACGTCAACCTTAGTGAACGAGTAATGCATATAACCTTATGGAATAAAGATAAAATTTAAGTTTCTGAGCAATTAATAATCAGTTTTGTAGCAATATCAATTATCGAAAATTTTGCCAGTTGATGGAGCCAGATAACAGTAGTTCCCGCAGCGAAAGGGTAAGGGGTTGTGAACGACCTTTGTGATTCCAGCTATGGCCACAACACGCAGCGGCGAGCAGTGTCTTACTTGGTTTTAATACTCGTTTTTGAACATCATGCACATTATCACTTTGCCCCTCAGAACAGTCGCCGTTGAAATCAAACCAGCCATGTTTGTTCAGATGCATACGCTTATTTTCTGCTTCAATTCGATCAATGGAATCAAGCTCGATGTGCTCGATGCCAAGCTCGCTTATGTGCACCGGCACGCACAAGCCAAAGCGGGCATATTTGACAAACCAAAACTGGGTTAGCTCCCTATCAAATTTTTCGGCCATACATTTGGCCATCTGTTTATTCTGCCAGGTGCCATTATGCAGATCTACTTGCAGCGGACCTGCATGACTTAATAATTGCTCAGCTGCGCGCTTAATATGATGGCGAAGACCGCCAATTTTACGCTGTAGTAAGCTGATATTATTGAGTTTTTTCTGAGCTAATACTTGAAGTTCACGCTCATATAATGCGTTGCACAGTTCGGCAAAATACTGCTGACGCTGATCGTCAGAGAAGATATTGCTTTGCTTGGAGTTAGAGATCACCATAAACGTTTGTTCGAAAGTATTGGCGATAGGGTGCTACCTATCGCCAACTAAGATCTATTGACCTTTTATTTCTTTGCGACCTTTGTAAGCCACTTTACCCGCTAGCTCTTCTTCAATGCGCAACAATTGGTTGTACTTAGCTACCCGATCAGAGCGGCAAAGTGAACCTGTTTTGATTTGACCCGCTGCCGTACCTACTGCCAAATCTGCAATGGTGGCATCTTCTGTTTCACCACTGCGATGTGAGATGACCACAGTAAAGCCAGCGTCTTTGGCCATGTTGATGGCGTCCAGTGTCTCGCTTAAGGTGCCGATTTGGTTGAACTTAATCAAAATGGAGTTACCCACACCGTTGTCGATACCACGCTTGAGTATTTTGGTGTTGGTAACAAATAAGTCATCACCCACTAGCTGTACTTTGTCACCCACTTTATTGGTTAAGTAGGCCCAGCCATCCCAGTCGCTTTCATCCAGGCCATCTTCGATAGACAGGATAGGATATTTGTTGCTCAGATCCGCTAAATAGTCACTGAATCCTTCAGAGCTAAATACCTTGCCTTCGCCTTTTAAGTCGTACTGGCCGTCTACATAAAACTCAGACGCCGCACAATCCAGAGCCAGGGTAAAATCTTTATCCATTTGATAACCGGCATTTTCTACCGCTTGGGTAATCACCGTTAGGGCTTCTTCATTCGATGCCAGATTAGGGGCAAAGCCACCTTCATCACCCACGGCAGTACTTAGGCCTTTGTCACCCAGTACTTTCTTAAGATTGTGGAAGACTTCTGCTCCCATGCGTAGGGCTTCGCGGAAGCTGACAGCACCCACCGGCTGGATCATAAACTCTTGAATATCAACGTTATTGTCCGCGTGCTCACCACCGTTGATGATATTCATCATCGGTACCGGCATGGAGTACTGACCAGCCGTGTCATTTAATTCAGAAATATGCTGATACAACGGGATTTTTTTATCAATAGCGGCAGCTTTTGCTGCGGCCAAAGATACCGCAAGAATGGCATTCGCGCCGTATTTCTCTTTGTTTTCAGTCCCATCAAGATCAATCATAATTTGATCAAGGGCTTTTTGCTCATAGGCACTTTTACCTAGCAAAGCAGCCTGTATGTCACCGTTGATCGCGGCAACGGCTAAGAGTACGCCTTTACCTAAGTAGCGGCTATTATCACCGTCCCGTAATTCTAGTGCTTCACGTGAACCGGTTGATGCGCCTGAGGGTGCGCAGGCGCGCCCCATCGCTCCAGATGCTAAATATACATCTGCTTCAACGGTGGGGTTGCCACGAGAGTCCATCACTTCGCGACCGATAATTTTGCTGATATTCGACATTGTTGCCTCCTAATTGAGAAAATTTATAGCGTATCTGAGCACAGATACGCCCTTTAGTTTTTATTATAGGGCACACTTTTATTTTAATTATGTTCTTTGTGGTACTCGCCAGCGGCTTTAACAAACCCGGTAAACAAGGGGTGTCCGTCTCTGGGCGTAGAGTTAAACTCCGGGTGAAATTGACCTGCCACAAACCAGGGATGATCTTCCACTTCGATGATTTCTACTAATCGCTTGTCAGTTGACAGGCCAGTCACTTTTAAGCCTGCGGCTTCTATTTCTGGACGCAAGTTATTGTTTACTTCGTATCGATGACGATGACGCTCATGAATTTCACTTGAGCCATATAAGTCATGAACTTTGCTGCCAGGAATAAGGTGGCACAATTGGCTACCTAAACGCATGGTACCGCCTAAATCTGAACTCTCGTCTCGTTGTTCCGTACCACCTTCGGCATCTAACCATTCGGTGATCAAACCAACCACCGGGTAAGGGCTTTGCGGATCAAATTCCGTACTGTTGGCGTTCTCCATTCCTGCTACATTGCGGGCATATTCGATAAGGGCGACTTGCATGCCTAAGCATATTCCGAGGTAGGGGATTTTATTTTCTCGGGCGTATTTCACTGCCGCAATCTTACCTTCAATACCCCGTTCGCCGAAACCACCAGGAACGAGTATCGCATCCAGGTCTTGTAACATTTGCTCGCCCTTGCTTTCAATGTCCTGGGAGTCAATGTGTTTGATATTGACAGTCAGGCGGTTTTTTAGTCCGGCATGTTTCAAGGCTTCGTTAACTGATTTATACGCATCGGGTAGTTCGACATATTTACCCACCATACCGATGCTCACTTCGCCGCTAGGGTTTGATTCGGCGTAGAGTACCTGTTCCCATTCGCTCAGATCTGCCTCCGGGCAATCCAAACCAAAACGCTCTACTACCAGCTGATCCATGTTCTGGGCTTTTAACATAGCAGGGATCTTATAAATGCTGTCGGCGTCCCGCAATGAAATAACAGCCTTATCAATAACATTGGTAAATAAGGCTATTTTTTGTCGTTCGTTAGAGGGCAAAGGGACTTCAGAACGACACACCAGGATATCCGGTTGCACGCCTACCGAGCGCAGCTCTTTGACTGAGTGCTGAGTCGGCTTGGTTTTAACCTCTCCAGATGCAGCTAAATAGGGCACCAAGGTCAGATGCATAAACATGGCGCGTTCGCGACCCACTTCCACGCCTAACTGGCGAATGGCTTCAATAAAAGGTTGGGATTCAATATCACCCACAGTGCCACCAATTTCGACCATGGCAATATCTGCACCTTCGGCACCAGCGATGATCCGGCGTTTAATCTCATTGGTAATGTGCGGTATCACTTGAATGGTCGCGCCTAAGTAATCTCCACGACGCTCGCGCTTAATCACTTCTTCATATACCCGGCCGGTAGTGAAGTTGTTACGTTTGCTCATGCGGGTGCGAATAAAACGCTCATAATGACCGAGATCCAAATCCGTTTCCGCCCCGTCTTCGGTGACGAAGACTTCGCCATGTTGGATGGGACTCATGGTTCCCGGATCCACATTGATATAAGGGTCAAGTTTCAACATGGTCACGTTGAGTCCGCGGGATTCCAAAATAGCGGCGAGCGAGGCAGCAGCAATGCCCTTTCCAAGTGATGATACGACACCACCTGTGACGAAAATATAGTTTGTCATGAGAACCCTAAGGCGTTGTAGTTGATAAGATTTTGGTCTTGATATGCCTTAAGAATAAGGCAGTACCGGATGGCGCAGTATTATACCGAAGTTGTAAGGTGATGTGTAGAGATCTTAATCATTCACAAGAAGCACTGAGCGATTATTAGCCCATTGTGAAAGAATTTGGGGGTGTCGTAGATGTTCTTTTGGTGGCGAGTTGGTTAATCATTTTTTATTGGTACAAGGGCATGCGCTTCGCGCCGGAATCCATTCCGTTTTTCGATGTGCATCCATGCACCACGACCTACTTTCTTTCAACAGCTATAGAAAGCCGCTCTCCAGCACGTTCTTCATCCAATTATTTTTGAGATTTAGCACGTCGTCTTAATGCGCTCCCGGGGCACTGCGACTCAATTAACTTATTCATTGCGCTGTCCCTGCTGCACGAATAAGTCCACAGTCCACATCCTTGTGGACTGGTTCATCGGACAAAGCTTTGCTTTGCAGTTCCCTCTTCACCCAAATTAATTGCCCTACTAAATCTCAAAAATAATTGGCGAACTTAGAGTCGAGAGGAAATAAAAAGCAGCGGCGGCGCCGCCTAAGAAATTACAATTTCAATGTCACGAACGTCATCGATTCCCGCCTTGTCACTCGAAAACTCCATAGCTGGTGACAAGTATTTTGAAAAATAATGCCACGTCAAAGGCTTGATTTAACTACTTATAACTAAAAATTAGGTTCTGACCTTAGCGTTATCATGGGTGGCTTGTTAATCGCTGCTTGTTAATCCGGCTTGTTAATCCGCTTTAAGCTGTGCGGCGGTTAGGGTATCCGGACAGGTATCAAAAAATACCGCTACCTGACGCAGGCAGCGGCTATACATGTCAACGGTTTTAGGACTTTCACCTTGCAAGGTGAGTTCATTTAGATATGCTTGGTAGACTTGATTAAAACGGGTCTGATCGTTGATGTTCATAATAACACTCCTTAAATCACCTCCAACATTGAAGGCTATAAGAAGTACAGACGATAATTCCTTCTGCCGCAAAGCTGCTTCGTTCAACAA
>JAWUXW010000098.1:0-31829 GCA_034111125.1 Paraglaciecola sp. | reverse complement strand
CAGCAATTATCGGTGATTTGGTTTTCTCTCAGCTAAAATGATTTTTTCAGTCATTTTCTGGTTTTCTATCAACTCACTGTACACAAACCATTTTTCAACTTTTATTTCACGCACGGGTCGAGCTACACAGCTCAGTGCAGCATTGTAAATATTTCCACTCAGATTTTTTTCGGTTTCATTACCTCATAATCATCAGGCCTGAGCATTAAATCCATTAATTGTGCCCAATCCTCTACTATTATCATTCTTATGCTCGCTCTAAAGTTTTCCCATAAATGGGCTTTAGAGCCAAACGATACCCGGCAAGCTTGGTATACCCCATCGGTTAATTCAAAAATTTGATGGAAGTAAAAGGCTAGCAACGTCAAAAGGTACATGTTGTAACTTAGGTTTTTATCCCCGTGACCGTAATTATGCTCTAGGTAGTAGCCCTGATTTTTAAGCGTGTTGAAACACTCGTTCTCAATTTTCCAACGGCATCGACCTGCCTTAGTCATGGCAATGACATTCGTTTTATTTATTTCTATGTCAGTTACCCAGCTATGTGTCTTGGTGATTTTTCCAGTGCTATTTTTAAACTGATATTGAAACCAATTCACCATTATCGTCTTTTCATTTCCATTTAGAGGCACATCATTTTTCCAACTATAAATGTGTCGATTGCCTTTACCATCAGTCCATTGTGTGGTGGGCAGCGCATCATAAGCGCTAAGCCACTCCACTAAATATTTATGATTACCTGGCTTAGCCACAAATAAATAATGCATATCTCCTGCGAGTGTTTCTTCGATCAGGGGCTGGTTTGACATTTTCCTACTTAATTAAACTGCAACTGACTCAACAACCATAGTAAGTTTATTGTCAACGAAACTAGGTTTAAAACGAAAGCCTACGCGATACAAACAAGTCATTAACTTATCAATACTGAACTTTTCAATACGACCACTTTTTAAGTCACTAACACGAGGTTGTGTTAACCCCATTCGCTCTGCCGCAACTTCCTGCGACCATTTATTAGTATCAATAATGTCACGGATAGCGATCATTAAATCTGAGCGTGTTTGAAGCTCTGAGGCTTCGGCTTTATCTTCTGTAATAGCATCAAAGATATTTGTATATTCAAGAGTCATATTAAACAACCTTATTGATTAACTTATAAACACTATATATCAACACTGATATATATACAAGTATTGATATAAATATTATCCGACTTCTTTTAGCATTAATTTATAACGTTTTTTTGCTGTGCCCATTGCTTGCTTATCAACACCATTAGTTGTTTTAGTAAATGAGTGCAATATGAATACAGTGTCTGCAAATTTAGCTACATATATTGTTCTAAATGCTGGTCTACCATTCTCGATAAGCTCTACAGCACCAATGCCTACGCTATCTTTTAAGTGCTTAAATTTACTAAACGGCTCTTTATTCTGGCAAATGGTGTTCAAGTCATTAGCAAAGCGTTTCTGAATTTTATCAGGCAAGGCTAGAAACTCTTTTTTTGACTGATTATTGATAAATTTAAACTTCTTCATTTTAGGTTTTAAGTCTCGTTTTAATCCAAGTTAAGCATAAACTTTCTACGCTTTTTAAAGCTTTCTAGTCGCTTTTGTTTAGTTTCTTTACGGTTAACAAACCATTCTGTGATAGGGCTGTAAGCCGTATAGTCCATTGCTAATATCTTGCTGATTGAGTCGTCACTAAATCCCGTTACAATAGAAATATCTGTTGTACTCATACCTGACCGATAGGACTCTATAACACACGTTCTAACAAGAGATAAACGCCTTATTCCACAATCCCAAAGTCCTGAATCTTTAATCAACTGATCCAGTGCTTTATTCAGGCGCTTTCTGCCATTCGCCGCGCACCGCAACTGGGACAAATTGTTAAACTTAGCAATAATTCATGCTCCGGTGAAATCAGCCTGAGCCAAATGCATAGGCACGTAAGAAAATAAATTTTTGTGTTTATCCAAAATGGCTTGACGAGCTACATAGCTAAACATGTGTCTTCCTATCATTACTATAAGGAATGAATTTGTATGCGAAAAGCATCGAGCGTCATGTTTCTTAAGTAATATCAATAAATTATATTTTTTATCTTGCTTTTCTATTTGCCATATCCGATATATAAAGAATTAGATTCGAATTTTCTTACAATTTTAATGGTCTATACTCTGACATTTAAAATAATATTGTTCGCCATTAGTAAGGCTTTTTGCTATGCTATGCGGCCGTTATGTTATACGAGGTAAATATGACTACAGACATGTGCGCATTAACATTAACCGTCCCACAGACGGGTAGCATTGAAACTTACACTCAAGCTGTAAGTGGAATTAATATGCTAAGTGCTGAAGACGAGCGCGAACTTTCCAAACGTTTACTTGAGAATGATGATTTACAGGCTGCGAGAAAGCTGATCATGTCTCACTTACGTTTTGTCGTGCATATCGCAAAATCTTATTCAGGCTATGGCCTACCTCAGGCTGATCTTATTCAGGAAGGTAATATCGGCCTAATGAAGGCGGTCAAGCGCTTTGACCCTACCTTTGGTGTTAGGTTGGTTTCGTTTGCCGTACATTGGATAAAAGCCGAAATTCATGAATTTGTATTGCGTAACTGGCGTATTGTAAAAGTCGCCACTACAAAGGCCCAACGAAAATTATTTTTTAATTTACGTAAAAATAAAAAACGTTTAGGCTGGTTTACCCATGCTGAAGTGCAGAAAGTTGCAGAAGAGCTAGGGGTAAGTACCAAAGAAGTATTACAAATGGAAGCTCGAATGAGCAGCCAGGATCAGGCCTTTGACTTATCTGCTGATGACGACGACAGTAGTAGTTTTGCACCGGTTCAGTTTTTAGAAGATAAAAGCGTAGATGTCGAAACCGACGTAGCGAACGCTGATTGGGATAAAATGGCTTCTGAGCGATTATATTCTGCAATTAAGACTCTGGATGAGCGCAGTCAGCATATTATTCAAACACGCTGGCTGTCTGACGATAAAACCACGTTACAGGATTTAGCCAATAAATATGAGGTATCTGCTGAGCGTGTGCGTCAAATTGAGAAAAATGCCATGAAGAAGCTGCAAAGCGCGATGGTTTAAGAGTCTCAATTGTTTAAAAAGCGCGATTTTCGCGCTTTTTTATTGCCTGTGATTTAGCTAATTCTTTTCCTCGGGCGGTAATATCCAATATACCCCGGAAAACTCCGCTACCGCATTATCCCCGTCTAAAATTGCCACCTGCAACTTGATATGACATTTTTTATTTTTTTTAAGCAAATCAAACTTGCCACTTAAAGACTCAATATGACATAAGGCTCTAGGTTGCATTGTAATCGGTTTATGATAGTGAATATTGCCATCGCCCAATACAATCTCACCTTCAATTTTTTTCTCTTTTAATTGGAGGAAAATCATTCCCCAACCGGTCAGCGTGGCCAGTGAAAATATGCTGCCGGCAAACATGCTGCCGTGAAGATTGATGTTTTTGTTAAGTGAAGCACGGCTTTCCAGGGTTTTTCCAGTGTACTGATGTAACTTGATCCCCATTTGTTCACTGATAGGGATGGTCTCATGCCAGGTGGTTTGTAGCTGTTCACACCATGTAGGATGCAAGATGATGGAATCAAGCTCGGATAAGCGCTTAACCATTTGTTGACGTTTCAGGCTGCCAAGTTCGTTGCTGGCTTCTTTGACAACCTCGAAACCGCAACGGGTAAAAAAGGCAACGGAAAGGTTTCGACTATTTGTCACCATCCTGACGGCCCCTTCCGACCGCGCTACTGACTCCAACGCCGACATGGTCATCTTCGCCAGACCTTTCCCCTGCATACTCTTTTCTACGGCAATATGTCTAATCTGCGCTTCTTCTGCCGTGTTCATATGTACTCGACCAACCGCGATCACTTCGCCCTGGGCATTGCGTATCATCCTGTGTTCACCAACCTGCTCATATTCATCTTTTTCTGAGCCGAGAGGATAGTTCCAGGGCTTACGCAATATCATCCAGCGAAAGGCAAAATACTCGGCGAACTCTTGTTCAGTATGCGGTGTGTCAATCTTAAACATTATTAGAGCGGCCTCCTCTTAATTCTTGAACAATAACAAGCGGCCAACTATTAAATAGTAATCTGCTCTTGGCGGCAAATTATACTTTTAAAAGAAATGTGGCGGGGCCATTATTAACTAAGAATACCTGCATATCGGCTCCGTATTCACCGCTTGCGATTGTCATCTCGCCTTGTTTCGCTATCTTGATGAAATATTCATACATATCACGGCCTAATGCCGGGTCGGCAGCAGATGAGAAGCTTGGCCGATTACCTTTTTTAGTATCGGCGGCCAGGGTAAATTGCGAGACTACTAATAATTCGCCACCGGCCTGTTTGAGGTTTAGGTTCATTTTGCCGTCGTCATCAGCAAAGATGCGATAATTGAGAACCTTGTCACATAACTTCTGAGCCTTACTCTTTTCGTCATTTTTTTCCACAGCGAGAAATAGTAAAATACCTTGTTGAATTTCACCAACCGTTGTCGAGTTTACCACGACACTGGCGTACTTAACTCTTTGGATAAGGCCTATCACTGCTGCTCCCCTAAAAATGAAGCCATGGCGTTGGTCGCCATACACAATGCGGCGGTTATTTTCGGTTCCCCTGCGCTATGTCCGGACTCAGGGACAATGCTCAGTTGGCTGTTTTGCCATTTTTCGCTAAGTGCAAACGCGCCCTGAATTTTACATACACAATCGTATCTGCCGTGCACGATAGTGCCGGGTATATGATTGATTTTGTGTATGTTGTTGAGAATGAAATCGGCAGGAATAAAACACTGATGTTTAATATAATGGCATTCCAGTACGGCCAAACTGATTGCCCGGTGAATGTCACCGACCAGCTGCTCTTCTTTTAACTCATTGTGCAGACGGCTGATCTTGGCTTCCCATAAACACCATGCTTTAATCGCGGCCATTTTGCTGATTTCATCATCGGAGGTAAATAAACAGTAATAGGCTTCGACAATGGCTCTGCTGCCAAGCCCATGAGAAACAGGCTGGATAAAATCCTGATAGTAGTCGGTGAATATTTGCGCCGCTCCTCCTGAGGGATCTAAGTACCAATCAAAGTCTTCCTCGCGTCCGAGAAAAATCCCCCTTAAAATCAAGCCTGTCACACAATCTGGCTGGTCGATAGCAGATAAGAGCGCAAGGGTTGTGCCCCAGGAGCCACCAAACAACAGCCACTTTTTGATTCCCAAATGCTGGCGAATTTTACGTATGTCGCTAACCAGATCATCACTTGTATTATTTTTTAGCTCACCAAAGGGTAATTAATTGCCACATCCTCGCTGGTCGAAGCCAATTATCCAATACTTATCTGGATCAAAAAAACGCCTGTACTCAGCGGATGTTCCTGCACCAGGGCCTCCGTGCAGATATAACACCGGCGTGCCTTTGGGGTTGCCGGTTTGTTCCAGATATACCGTATGCAAATCGCTGACCGGCAGCATTTCTGTGTGGAAAGGTTTAATTGCAGGGTAGATTTCACTCATAATTGTTTACACATCATATTTGTTAAATTACTCATATTGCTTTAATTTACTCCTTCTAGGAACAAAATATTTAGGAGATAACTATGTCAGGACGAGGTTCAGGCGGCAACGTAATTGCAGCAATTTGCAATTTTTTTATTCCAGGCTTAGGTCAACTTGTGCAGGGGCGAATACTCGCCGCGTTGATTTTCTTCGTTTTGGTTAGTGTTAATTATGCACTTGCAGCGACCGGGATTTTATTTTTTATGGGCTTCTTTGGCTTCGTATTTCAGGTGTGGGCCATTATCGATGCCGCTAAATTTAAGGGCTAAAATTAATGAAAAAAACACTACTAATAGCCTTAGTTTTTAGTTTGTCTGCCTGCCAAAGTGCCTATTATTCTGCCTGGGAAAAAGTGGGAGTTGAAAAACGGGATATTTTGGTCGACAGGGTAGAAGACGCTAAGGAATCTCAAGAAGATGCCCCGCAACAGTTTAGCTCGGCGCTGGAACAATTTAATCAGCTGATTAATTTTGATGGCGGCGAATTACAGGATGTCTACGGACAACTCAGCGATCAGTACGAAGCCAGTGACGAAGCTGCTTCTCGGGTCTCCAGTCGTATTGACAAAGTAGAGAGCGTTGCAGAAGCTTTATTTGACGAATGGCAGGAAGAGTTGGAAAAGTATTCCAGTGAAACCTTGCGCCGCGATAGTCAGAAAAAACTCAAAGATACCCAGCGTCGCTATACCAGCCTACTTAAAGCAATGCGTAAAGTAGAGTCAAAAATGGCCCCCGTGTTGTCTACACTACAAGATAATGTGCTGTACTTAAAACATAACCTTAATGCCAGTGCGATAGGTGCATTACAGGGTGAGTTTAACGGTGTTAAGCAAGAAATTAATCAAAGAGATGAATACAGCAATAAGTCAATCAAATGACTTTATCTCGAGTATGAAATCTCAATAGAGACTAAGGATTTAGAGTGCAGGCTTAGGGCGTTAGACTTTCGTCCTGAGCGCCCTTATCCGAAGCAAACTCGTCTGGTGATTCTTCGTGTAAAAATATCTCTAGGACATAAGTGAACTCGGCGCCGAGTAACACCACTATCCATGACAAATACACCCACAAAAATAAAATAGGGATAACCGCCATTGCTCCGTAAATGAGTTGATAGGAGGGAAAACTTGCTACATAAAAGGCAAAACCTTTTTTAGATAGCTCAAATAATGTTGCCGCTAATAACGCCCCTAAAGCTCCATGACGAGGATTTATCCGTTTATTGGGTACAAGCATGTAAATGATGAAAAAAGCGCTGACTGAGGCGATGAAAGGTACGAATTTCAATAATGCGGTGGTGACGCCAAAGGTATACTCTTCGGCAGAGCTGGCTAAGCTGATGAGGTAGGAGCTGATAATCACACTTGAGCCTATCAGTAAGGGGCCAAGCGTTAACACCATCCAATAAATCGCAAACGTAAAAATAGGTGGGCGCTGACTTTTGACATTCCATATGCGGTTCAGAGTTTTATCGATATTGCCAATCAGTAACAAGGCTACAACCACCAAGGATAAAATACCGATTGCGCCCATTTTTGATACATTGCCGACGAATTCTGTCATGTAATGCTGCACCTGGTCGCCGGCATGGGGCACAAAATTGTCAAATATCAGGGATTCCAGCTCACCACGTATTTCTGTAAAAGCCGGAAAGGCCGAGAGTATGGTAAAAAACACCATGATAAAAGGAACCAATGATAATAGAGATACGTAAGCCAAATGCCCAGCCGAAACCGATATACGATCTTGTTGGCAGTGCTGCAAAAATAGACGTGAAAATAAATTCACTCTGGACAGCAGGGCATTCAGTATTTCACGGAATTTTTTAGGTTTTTCCATTAAATTAGCTTTGCTTGTGGGGCATGTTTGCTAGTCTGCTCTAACACCTAGCATATGGCAAATTGCATAACTTAATTCGCTGCGGTTGAGAGTATAAAAATGGAAGTCACGTATTCCTTCTTTTGCCAGCACCTTGACCATATCCATGGCAATGCTGGCGCCCATTAAATTGCGGGTGGTTTGATCGTCTTTCGCTAGGCCGTCATACATCTTGTGCAACCAATTCGGCACATGCACGTTGGTAAAGCCAGCAAAACGCACCAGAGTCTGGTAATTGGTGACCGGTAAAATGCCTGGCACGATATCCATATCAATGCCTGCTGCGGCTGCCCTGTCACGAAAGCGTAAAAAAACCTCAGGGTCAAAGAAAAATTGACTAATGGCCTGATTTGCACCGGCCTCAGCCTTACGTTTTAAATTTAACAAGTCAAATTGGCTGTTGGGGGCTTCCGGGTGTTTCTCAGGGTAGGCGGCCACTGCAATATCAAAATCTGCAACCTCTTTCAACAGCGCCACCAAATCAGAGGCATAGGACTGAGGTGTGTCTACTCCATCAGGTAAATCACCTCGTAGGGCAACAATTTTACGAATACCGCTATCCCAATAATTTTTGGCGATTTGGATCAACTCTTCCCGAGTGGCATCCACGCAGGTTAAATGGGGAACGGCAGCAATGCCAGTCTCTGTTTGAATACGCTTGACTACATCGTGGGTGCGATCTCGTTCACCGCTATTGGCACCGTAAGTAACTGACATATAGGATGGCTTTAATGGTGCTAAGCGTTGTACCGAACTCCATAAGGTCCGCTCCATCTCTGGAGTTTTCGGGGGGAAAAATTCAAAAGAGACATCTATCCCTCTTATTTCAGACAAAGATTGGTTGAGCGCATCAATCCCGCGTGCATAAGACACCATACAAACTCCACAAATCTTTTATAGCCGTTTAGACGTCTAAACTAAGCTTTGCACATGTAGACGTCAAGGTGTTTAGCAGTCTATCGTTGATTTTTGCCCGATTATGTTTAGAATTTCCGCTTATAAGAAAGATAAAAGTGAGTGACTAACATGCAAAAGACCACTAAATGGAATGGCGAGTACATCCATCCCTATGCTGAGCACGGTAAAAAAAATGAACAGGTGAAGAAAGTGACGGTGTCCATTCCCCTCAAGGTACTCAAGGTATTAACTGACGAACGTACGCGCAGACAAGTTAACAATTTGCGTCACGCCACCAATTCAGAATTGTTATGTGAGGCCTTTTTACACGCCTTTACCGGCCAACCCCTGCCTAACGATATTGATCTAGAAAAAGACAATACCCAGCGGATTCCCTCAGAAGCTCGCAAAATTATGCGAGAAATGGGGCTGGATGTTGATGAATCTGAATAATACCAATCCACCTAAATATCTGCTCACTCAGCGATGAATAAAAGTAGCGTAATCACGGCGTGTTTTAACCTGTATAACGTCTTCAGCGTAAGTGACTTTGGTATTGCCCTTCGGGAAGGACTGGCAAGCTCCCTAGCTGCATTGCAACGTCTATGAAGGCAATGCATTCCTTCGACGTTTCGCTTGGCTATGAAACTGTCCAGCGCCTTCTGAGTTGATCACATATCAAGGCGAAATGGTATAAGTTCTAATTGACAGGAAGCAAAACTCAGCCGATGACGGGCTAAGCGTAATCGTATTTCCCGCCTCTGTGCAGAGCGCGCTGATATGCTGGGCTAGCGTGAATACGCTGCACATAGGCTTCAATATTTGGATATTGTTGAATCCCGCGAGACGCGCTGGCTTCTAAGGGGAAGCTCATTTGTATATCGGCACCGGATAACTGCTCTCCTGCAAACCACTCGTTATGAGTAAGGTGGTGCTCAATGAATTCCATATTGGCCTGAATGTTTGGTCCAAAATAAGCAGCCATCACTTTATCGGCAATTTTATTGGCTATTATTTTGACAAAGAACGGTTTGGCATTCGTGCGCACCTTATCAAACACCAACTTGCTTACCATGGGCGGCATAAGTGAGCCCTCAGAAAAATGTAACCAGTAAATATATTGACGATGTGCTTCCGTATCTAAGGTGGGGATCATTTTACTGTCCCCGTAAGTACGGCCTAAATATTCAATTATCGCACCGGACTCTGCGACAGTTATTTCACCATCTGTGATCACCGGTGATTTACCTAAGGGGTGGATCAATTTTAAGGTTTTAGGTGCTAAGTTTGTCTCTGCATCACGCTGATATTGTTGGATTTCGTATTCCAGCGCTAGCTCTTCCAACATCCACAGGATGCGCTGAGAGCGAGAATTGTTGAGGTGATGTACAACTATCATTGGTCATTCCCTTTGTTATGTATGTTAGATATACGAACATGAAGGGATGTCAGACCAAAATGGCAAAGATCATTATCTTTAGGCTTCTGGCAATTCTTGCAAGCCCACATGTCGATGCGTGTTCATGCTGGTAATCGTCATGATTGTCGGCGTAGGCAAATTTGTCACTTTATTATGGATGAGCGGTGGCTTGTACTGCATAGGGTTGCAAGGTCTGGCTCAGCAAGGCAATTTAACAACGCTGCTCTACACTGTTTTTATAGCGATCTAAACCTACGAGTTTTATCCTGCGCACCACCGACTTAAGCTTCTCAAGTTCAAGGATGAAATTATACCAATCCAGCTAAATATCTGCTCACTCAGCGATGAATGAAAGCAGCGTAATCACGGGGTGTTTTAACCTGTATAACGGCTACAGCGTAAGCGACGTTGGTATCACCCTTCGGGAAGGGCCGGCAAGCTCTCTAGCTTCATTGCAAGGTCTATGAAGGCAATGCATTCCTTCGACGTTACGCTTTGCTATGAAACTTGCCAACGCTTTCTGAGTTGATCACATATCAAGGCGGATTGGTATAGATGTATCAGAGAACTCCTGGTACATAAAATCACGTTTTTTCTCAAAGGGGTAGGGCAAAAATCGGGTAGGGGAGTAAGTACAGTCTAATAGGCTGTACTTACTAGTAACCTCTAGGTTAGAACAGGTATTAACCCGCGGGGTTTAAGCTGGCGTAATACGCTGACAGGTTGTCTATGTCTGCGTCGCTAAGGCCCGCAGCCATAGGTGCCATAACCATATTTTTGCGCTGTCCATCCCGAAACGCTTTCATTTGTAAGACTAAATACTGTTGTTTTTGGCCGGCAAGGTTGGGATACATGGGGATTTGTGAAATCCCGTTGTTGCCATGACAAGCGCCGCAGGTCATCGATTTTGCTTTACCTGCTGCAACATCACCAGCCCATAGATGGCTTGATAATAGACAGGCTCCTAACAAGCCGGCAGCCAGGGTGATTCTCTGCATTATTTTCATTTTGCTTCCTCAGTTTTGTTTAATTAACGATACAATAGGCTAAATATACCTAATTTAGATAGATTAATATCGTGAAATTTGATCATTCTTATGTCGATGAATTGCAACACTTGGGTAGTCTAATAAAGCCAGTTGCGCTTAAGAATGCCCGTGTAGCCTCAGTAAATCAAAGACTTGTTGAAGAGCTGCAATTGCCCGCTGAATGGTTTAAAGATAATGCATTGCTATCTATGTTATTTGCCGATGATAGCGAATTAACTCGCTTTTCCATGGCACAGAAGTACGGTGGGCACCAATTTGGTGGCTGGAATCCTGACTTGGGTGACGGCAGAGGGCTACTGCTGACAGAATGGGTTACTGGCTCAGGGCAGCGCTGGGATTTGCACCTAAAAGGTGCCGGGCCTACGCCCTATTCCCGTTTTGCAGACGGCCGGGCGGTGGTGCGCTCGACTATAAGAGAATACCTTGCCAGTGAGGCCTTACATCATTTGGGCATTCCCACTTCCCGTGCGCTTTGTCTGATCACCAGCGACGAGCCGGTATATCGGGAGAAGCAAGAATGGGGGGCCATGTTAATTAGGGTATGCCAAAGCCATATCCGCTTTGGTCATTTCGAATATTTCTACCATAGCCAGCAAAAAGACAAATTAGATGAGCTGTTTAAGTACTGTTTTAAATATCACTTTGCAGACTGTCAGAATGCTGAATATCCCCATCTAAGCATGTTGCAAAAAATAGTGACAGACACCGCTAGTTTAATTGCCAAATGGCAGGCCTACGGTTTCAATCATGGGGTGATGAATACCGACAATATGTCGATCCACGGCATCACTTTTGATTTTGGCCCTTATGCATTTTTAGATGATTTTAATCCCGGTTTTGTTTGCAACCATTCGGATCACTCAGGACGCTATGCATTTGATCAACAACCTGGCGTTGCCCTGTGGAATCTTAATGCCCTGGCCCATGCATTTACGCCCTACTTGTCAGTTGAGCAGATTCAATCAGTTCTGGGCCAATATGAGACTATTTGGCAGAGTGATTATGCCGAGCTGATGGGCAGTAAATTTGGTCTAAAAGCGGGAGATCAAAACAATCAGCTGGTGGTTAACCAATGGTTGGATTTGCTAGTACAAGACAAGCGAGACTACAGCCTTAGCTTTAGGCTCCTGTGTGACTTTGATGTACATGGCGAAAATCTTGCTCTACGGGATTATTTTGTCGATCGTGACAAATTTAGTCAGTGGGCAGATAACTATAAAGCCTTGCTGCTAAGGCAAAATGTTCAACAAGACCAGAGGCAGCTGAGTATGAAGCTATGTAACCCGAATTACATATTGCGAAACTACTTGGCACAACTGGCAATTGACACTGCCGAGCAGGACGATTTTAGCAAATTCCACACCTTGCTAAAAGTGTTACAAAACCCCTTTGTGGACGACCCAGTCTATGCTGAATATGCAAAACCGCCTCCTCAGTGGGGTAAACATCTGGAAATTTCATGCAGCAGCTAGTGTGGCGCTTTTCACTAGTAGGGGAGCAGAACGTCATTCAGCTTGAACTAATACCCAAGCCCAACTGGGAATCTTTTACCGAGCTGGCTGAGGAGTTTTGTCTGAAGTTTAATGTTCAAAAAGTCAGTTTGAGCCTGGGAGCCGATCGCGCTCAATTACATTTTCGTATTGGGCTTGGTGACTTCTTGTTGCACTATGACAGCTTATGCGATTCGTTTTGGATTGACCTGTTTATCAACAAAAATGAAAAGCAACTTACTGATTTATATGATTTAATGTTAAATATATTGAAAGAGAAATGTTAGGCTGCCAGTGTGTTGTTACTAGTTAAATGCCTGCATATTCAAGTGTTTTGCTATAGTGCGTCGAGACTAGGAGTATAAAAACCAAAAATATGTATAAGATCCGAATATGTTTCCTCATGTGGTTCGCGGTCCTCAATGTGTTTTGTTTGAGTGTATTCGCTGCACAAGTGCCGCTGGTGATCGATAAACAGTTGAGTCGAGTAGACTTGCTGAAAAGTATAAGCTGGTTAACGGCAGACAAAAGATCTCAGCTTTCAGATGTGAAAGATTTGCAGGATTGGCAAAGCACCTACGTTTTTGCACCACTGCCAGAGAGTAAGAGCTTGTGGGGCAAAGTCCAACTGAACTTTACCAGTGATGCCGCCGATAGGCATTTTCTTAACATCGGAAACCCTCAGCTGAATTTAGTTGACGTGTACGTTGTCGATGAAAAAAACCGTATCTTAAACTCCTATTTAATGGGAGCTAACCGGGACTTGTCCAGAAGACCTTATAATCATCGTTTATTTGTGGTGCCCATCGACCCTAATCAAGGACAACACCTCAGTGTCTATCTGAAAATTAGTGATGACGGGCCGCTGGTGTTTCCCGTCAACTTGTCGAGCCAGGCCGATATCGTCACCCAGGAGCAAATTTTACTGGCAGTGATCGGATTTATTAGTGGGGCCCTGGGCATTCTCGCCTGCTATTTTCTGATCACTTACGTAGTATTGCGCAGTCCTATACGTTTTTGGTTTGCGGTTTCCAGTGGCACATTTCTTATTTTATTCCTTAATGTTCAAGGTGTAATTAGTCAACTCACTGGCATCAGTGCCTATATTTCAAACGTGACGAGTGTGTTGATTGCCTTTTTATTACTTAGTTCGGCAAAAGTTTCCTTTTCCATATTGGCAAAAGTGCCCGTCTATTGGCACTACACCTTGTACAGTATTGCTTTGCTGGTGCTCGTATGTGCATTTAACTTTAACAGCTATCAACAGACGCTGGCAGCAGCGGCTTTGTCGCTAGTTTCTATTGTCTTGATCACCCTGCTGTCTGTCTTCTATCGTAGACGTGATAACAAAGTTCCGAATACAGTTTACGCTGCTGGTGTCCTCCTTATAGCCGCTACTGGCTTGGTGCAGGTTTCATTGTATTTAAGCGGAGTATCAGCAAACGTATATTTATCCTTAGTGTTTACCTTTGTATTGATGGTTGGGATAGTACTGGTCGCGCTGGCAATCGAGGCCCATGAGCGGGCACTGACCTTCCGGCATAGTAGCCAACAACAAGATACGATTAGCGATTTACAATATTTTTATGACTTGTTCCGAAATTCCGCCGAAGGTTTATACACCTCTTCATTGGACGGTAAGTTGCTGACTATTAATCCTGCTATGTGCAGTTTATTTGGTTATGCAGATGAAGATAAAATGCTGGCTAATGTCAGCAATACCACAGAATTTTATGCTAATTCTCAGGACAGGGAACACCTGCTAGGGGAAATTCATCAGCATGGTGTGGTCTTAGGTAAAGAAATTAAAGGCTTGCGCAAGGATGGTTCTGAGTTCTGGTTTTCCATCTCGGCGCAGATTAAGCAAGATCAAGAACAAAAGTTCATGTTTGGATCCATTTTCGACATTACTGAGCGTAAACAATCGAATATTAGCCTGGCGTATCTTGCTACTCATGATTCGTTGACTGGCGTCTACAATCGCCGGGAATTTGAGCGCAGATTAGGCGAGGGCTTATCCAATGCGCAGAATCTCAACACTGAACTAACACTGCTATATATGGATTTTGACCAATTTAAGGTGATTAACGATACCTGTGGACACAAGGCAGGGGATATATTGCTCAAGCAGTTATCGCAAAAACTCAATGATGTGGTCATGCAAAGAGGCATGTTGGCCAGACTTGGCGGTGATGAGTTTGGCGTGTTATTGGAAGGTGACAACGCACAAATGTCTTATTTAGTGGCTAACAAATTGCTTACTGCCGCGCAGGAATTTCGCTTTATATGGGAAAATCGCATCTTTACCCTAGGGATCAGCATCGGTCAGGTGCCCTGGCAAGCAGATATTAAAACCTCAGAACAGTTGCTCAACATGGCAGATTCTGCCTGTTATATGGCCAAGGAGCGTGGACGCAATCAAGTCCATACCTATTCACAAGAAGATGAACATATGCAGCGCCACGCATCTGAGTTGGCCTGGTTGTCACATATTAATTATGCTTTGGAACATGACGGTTTCGAATTGTATTACCAGCATTATCATTCACTCAGCAAAGTATCCTCAGGACACCGTTATGAGATACTACTCAGAATGCGTGATCAGGAAGAAAAACAGATTCTTCCATCTGCATTTTTTCCAGCAGCTGAGCGTTACAATTTAACTGCACAAATTGATCGTTGGACTGTTAATAACTATTTTAAATGGCTGGCCGCACATCCACTGCATAAGGCCGAGATAAACCGTTGTAATATCAATTTGAGTGGCCACTCTCTGGCAGATAAAGAGTTAAAACTGTTTATACTTAATGCCTTCGAAAAATATTCCATACCCTACAACATCGTTTGTTTTGAGATAACCGAAAGTATGGCTATTGTAAAAATGGACGATACATTAGAATTTATTCAAACTTTTCATCAATTGGGCTGTTTTTTTGCACTGGATGATTTTGGCAGCAGTTTCTCATCTTATAGTTACTTGAAGAATTTACCGGTTGATCAGGTGAAAATTGATGGAAGCTTTGTCAAAGACATCCTGATCGACCCCATCGATATGGCCATGGTTAGCTCTATCAACGACGTGGCTAAAGCCATGGGCATAGAAACGGTTGCGGAGTTTGTTGAGTCGAAAGAAATTATGGTGGAATTAGGGAAGATGGGTGTGGATTACGCTCAGGGCTTCGGTGTTAGCCGTCCCGCCCCTATTGAGGAATTTAGCCCCTATACCGGCTAGATTGACAAGGTGTGTTACCTTGTAATAAGGCAAAACGTGCCCATATTGGTTTGCAAACTAAACTACATTTTAACTATTTGAGTGCCGTATCCAAGTATGAAACAAGCTAAGCAAAAATACGAATATATTAGTTCTGCTAAGCTGCCGACGCGATGGGGACAATTTTGTATTCATGGCTTCGTTGAAGTGGATAACCAACAAGAGCATGTGGCCTTGTCCTATGGGCAATGGCAGGCCGACGATGTGGTGCCGATTCGCATTCATTCAGAATGTTTGACCGGTGATGCCTTGTTTAGTACTCGTTGTGATTGCGGAGCTCAGTTAGAAAAATCCCTGCAAAATATCGTAGAAAATGACAAAGGTGTATTGCTGTATTTACGTCAGGAGGGCAGAGGCATAGGCCTGCTAAATAAAATTAGCGCTTATCATCTGCAAGACGAAGGTATGGATACGGTCGAGGCCAACGAACATTTGGGTTTTGATGCGGATTTGCGCGACTATGGCATATGTAAATTGATGCTGGATCAGCTCAAGGTAAGTCGGGTTAGTCTGATGACTAACAACCCAAAAAAACTTGCTGCCTTGAAAGACATGGGCATCGAAGTTGTTTCACGTACGCCAATTGATCATGGCGTAACAGACGACAACAGAGGTTACATTCGCACCAAGACAGAAAAACTCGGCCACGAGTTTGACCCCCACTTACTAAAATAAGCGAGATACCCAAAAAAAGGGACGCTTAATTTTCAGCCTTGATTCAGCTTTGGTTAATACTGGTTTAGTTATAACTACACATAACTTATCTTGCTCTGAGGATAACTTCTTCTTCAAAGCAGTTTCATTAGGAAACGGTCATGCGTAATCAAAGCAAATATTTTTTACTATATTTATGTGTACTGTGCATGTTAATAGGTGGCGCAATACAACTGGCACAGGCCCAAGAAGCAAATACGGTTAAGCAAAATGCCGAAAGACAAGAGCAGGCTGAAGTGCTAAACCAAGCTGAGCTTGATCAAATGCTGGCACCCATCGCGCTGTATCCTGACACCTTGCTATCACATATTCTGGTGGCCTCAACATATCCATTAGAAGTCGTCCAGGCAGCCCGCTGGCGATTAAAAAACGAGACATTGGATGAACAAGAGGCACTGAAAACGGCTGAAGATAAAGACTGGGATCCCAGTGTCAAAGCGCTGGTACCGTTTAACGATCTATTACAAAAGTTTAGTCAAGACTTAGATTGGCTACAGGCCTTGGGCGATGCCTTTTTACTAAACGAAGAGCAAGTACTTACCAGTGTGCAGGGTTTGCGTCAAAAGGCCTATGCTCAGGGAAATCTGCAAGACAATGAGTATCTGGACGTAGATCAGGATGAAGGGCAGATCGTTATTGAGACGGTTGAAAAAGAGGTCGTCCATGTACCCTATTACGACACACGGGTGGTGTATGGAAATTGGTGGTGGGGGGCCTATCCTCCTCATTATTGGCATAGACCGAGCCACTATGTTTGGCGCGCTGGTTTTTACTGGAGTCCTGGGTTTTATATTCGTCCTAGCTTCTATTTTGGCGGCTTTCATTGGCGGAATCGTCATCTAGTAGCGAACTATCACTATCGCAACACCTCCCATAGAAACTGGAGGCATCATAATGGCCATATTCGTCGTCAAACTGTGCGGGTACGAGAGTATCCTCGTTGGAGCCACAACAACACCCATAGGCGTGGTGTGCGTTATCAGCATAGTCAAAATGCCAACCGTTATGTAGGTAGAAATAAAGCTTATCACGGTAAAAAACAGCATCAGATTGACAAGCAGCGTGTACTAAATGTGGAGCACTTAAAAAACAAGGGCCAAAGCCAGCAAGTTAAACAACGTCTGGCGGCGAATAAACAAGTGCATAAAAGGTCGTCTGCTCATAAAGAACAGTCTGCTAAAGCCCAACAGGGCTCAAATCGTCAGGTTCATACTGCCCAATCATCGGGCAAAAAAGTTTATCGTAGTAGCAATAATCACCAGCAACGTTTGACTAATAAGGCTAACGGTGAGCAGCGCAGCAAAGTGGTGAAGCAAGCCAAGGGCGAGAGGGCCAAGAACCAGAGAAAAGTGCAGCAGCAGAGCTCGTCGGTTAAAGCGCAGAAACCCCAGAGCGCTAACAAGCCTCAGCGCTCTGTGCAAAAACAAGGGAGTGAGAATAACAATAAACAGTTTTATGTTTCTAGTGATTCAGGTAGCCAAAACAGTAAGTACCGGGCAAAAAGCAATGAGAGGCAAGTTAAAAGCCAGCGTCGCTCCTCATCAAACCATAACAAATCTCGGCCGGTAAACACCTCAAGGAGCAGGCAAAAGCAGTCCAGCCACTAATACCAATCCACCTAGATATCTGCTCACTCAGCGACGGGTAAAAATAGGGTAATTACGGCGTATTTTTACCCGTCTAACGGTAAGGCGTAGGCGACTTTGACACCGCCCTACGGGAAGGGCAGGCAAGCTCCCTAGCTGTATTACAACGTCTATGAAGGCAACCAGTATTCCTTCGACGTTGCGCTTTGCTATGAAACTTGCCAGCGCCTTCTGAGTTGATCACATGTCAAGGCGAAATGGTGTAATAGATATCTCTTGATAGGAAAGCAAGCAATGGATAAAAAACTGCAAAAGTTCGCCGCCATGGGCGCGGGCGATTTTGAACATGTTGACGGCAAGTTGATTGACCACCTTTGTGCTACTCGGGACTTATTAAAAGCCTGGTCGGCATCTGAAATATTACAAGATGCAGGCTTATATAATGCAGCCTATGGAACCGCGGGCTTCAGTGAAAATTTAGTCAATATCAGTCAAGGTAAGAAAATAGCTGAAATAATAGGCCAGCAAGGCGAAAACATTGTCTATCAATATTGTGCTTGTGACCAAGCTTTTTTCTGGCTGCAAACAGGAGTCGAAACTAGGCCTAATTTCAAGAATCGCTTTACCGGTGAAATTTATCTCCTCGATGAGGATATGTTGCAAAATTTTTGCGAACTTACTGTAGCCAATGAGCTTGAATTAACCATTGATAATTCAGCTTTCGTCCTTGAACACGGGCAGTTTTTGTATGCACTATTTTCAAAAATGGGCGACTTTATTAGTCAAGCGGCAAGGGCTTTGGTCGAACAGGTATTGACCGGAAAACATGATTGTCACTATCTCGATACGGAACAATGCTCGTCGTGATGAATATCAAGATAGATGAACTGCACGGTTCTGAAATAGCTCTACTTCTGCAAGAGCACCTGAATGATATGGCACGGTATTCACCACCTGAAAGTATTCATGCCTTAGATTTAGATGCCCTGCGCCAGCCAGAAATTACTTTTTGGAGCCTATGGCAAGGGGAAGAACTCGCCGGATGTGCTGCACTTAAGGAGCTTTCGCCTAAGCATGCGGAGATTAAATCCATGCGCACGACTCAAACCTTTTTGCGACAAGGCGTGGCAGGAAAAATTCTGCAGCATATGATTGATGTGGCCAAAACTCGTGGCTATCAGCGCCTTAGTCTCGAAACCGGCTCCATGGTCGCTTTTCAACCGGCTCGGTCGATGTATGAACATTTTGGTTTTGAATATTGCCAGCCTTTTGCAGATTATTGTGAAGACCCTTACAGTACATTTATGACTAAAGAACTGGCTGTTTAGCTTGGTGGTGGATCATTTGTAAAAATCATTCTCAATATTTCGGTAAATATACGACTAATTAATAACATTCACCCGCAGTAAAATTTGTTAATATTAGCCTATCTATCCTAATAGTCTTTTTATTACATGATGAAGTTTGAAGGTAGTCATATTCTGTCTGTTAACCAGTTTGATCGCTCGGCGATTGAGCAGGTGTTTACCATCGCCAATCAGATGTTACCTTACGCCAAGCGCCAGAAGCGCACTACGGTGTTAGATGGCGCTATTTTGGGCAACTTATTTTTTGAACCCAGTACTCGAACCCGGGTTAGTTTCGGTACCGCATTTAATCTACTCGGTGGTGATGTGCGGGAAACCACCGGCATGAGTAATTCTGCCTTGGCGAAGGGAGAATCCTTGTATGATACGGCCCGGGTCTTAAGTGGATATTCTGACATTATCGCTATGCGTCATCCAGACTCGGGCTCGGTGGCCGAATTTGCCGATGGCAGTCGGGTACCGGTTATTAATGGTGGCGATGGAGCGAATGAGCACCCTACGCAGGCATTGTTGGACCTGTATACCATTGAAAAAGAGCTGCGCTATCAAGGAGGATCTATCGACGGTATGCATATTGCGATGATTGGTGATCTTAAATACGGACGCACCGTACATTCCTTATCTAAATTACTGTGTTTATTTAAAAAAATTCGCTTCACGCTGATCTCGCCTAAGGAACTGGCTATGCCTGATGCTATCATCTGCGCGATTGAAGATGCAGGTCATCAGTACACCATAACCGAGCGTCTTGAAGGCAGCGTTGATGCTGATATTTGCTATCAAACGCGAATCCAGGAAGAGCGTTTTCCTTCCCGGGAAGAAGCTAATCAATATCGCGGAAAATTTCGTTTAAATCAGCAAATTTATACCAAGCATTTTCAATCAAAAACGGTGATCATGCATCCCTTACCCAGGGACTCGAGAGCCGAAGCCAACGAGTTGGACAACGACTTAAACCTTAATCCCAATCTGGCTATATTTCGCCAGACCGACAATGGGGTATTGGTGAGGATGGCGCTGTTCGCCCTTACCCTTGGGGTAGAAAGCATGGTCAGCAAATTTGATCAAGACGTACATTGGTACACGGGCACATAAAACGCCCATCACAAAAATAATTTATAGAAGAAGTCCCTATGCCCACTTTACATACGATGCAAAAATCCGAGCAACTTTTTAGCCGCGCACAAAAGCATATTCCAGGTGGCGTTAATTCCCCCGTTCGGGCGTTTAAAGCGGTAGGGGGTACACCCCCTTTCATCACCAAGGCAGACGGCCCATATATATATGATGCCGACGGTAAACGCTATATCGACTATGTGCAGTCATGGGGACCAATGGTATTGGGACATAATCATCCCAAGATCCGCCAGGCGGTGATCGATGCAGCACAAAACGGCTTAAGTTTTGGTGCACCTACCGAGGCCGAAGTGCTTATGGCTGAGTTGGTGAACAGCATAGTGCCATCCATGGAAATGTTGCGCATGGTGAACTCGGGCACAGAGGCGACCATGAGCGCCATTCGTTTAGCGCGGGGATTTACCAACAGGGACAAAATTCTTAAATTTGAGGGTTGTTATCACGGCCATGCGGACGCGCTTTTGGTTAAAGCCGGTTCCGGTGCACTCACCTTTGGCGTGCCCAGCTCGCCGGGCATTCCTGCTGATTTTGCTAAGCACACCCTGACCATGGAATACAATAATCTGGACTCGGTGGCTAAGGCCTTTGCTCAACATGCAAACGATATCGCCTGCATTATTGTCGAACCCGTTGCTGGTAATATGAATTGTATTCCGCCGGTAGACGGATTTTTGCAAGGTCTGAGAGATATTTGCGATCAGTACGGTGCCTTACTGATTTTTGACGAAGTAATGACCGGTTTTCGGGTAGCCCTTGGCGGTGCCCAGGAGAAATATTCAATTACCCCTGATCTTACCTGTTTAGGCAAGGTGATTGGCGGGGGTATGCCCGTTGGTGCCTTTGGAGGTAGGAAAGACATTATGCTGCATATCGCACCAACTGGCCCGGTATATCAGGCAGGCACGCTTTCAGGTAATCCTGTAGCGATGGCTGCAGGTTTAGCCTCTTTGCAGGAAGTACAGCGCCCCGGTTTATACGAGGGCTTAAGTGATGCCACGCAAACCCTGGCCGAGGGAATGAAAAAACTGGCACAAAGTCACGGTATTCCCATGTCGATTAACTATGCGGGTAGCATGTTTGGTTTATTCTTTACCGACGTGGATCGGGTGACGAATTATCAACAGGCGATCTCTTGTAACACTCAGCAATTTAATCTTTTTTACCATGGCATGTTGGACAGGGGGGTCTATCTGGCGCCGGCCTCTTATGAGGCGGGATTTGTCTCGGCTGCACACTCCCCGGACATTATCCAACAAACGCTGGATATCGCCGATCAGGTATTGGCAGATGTGGCCGCTAACAGTTGATAGTAATGTTGCAACACTTATACCACCCTATTAGTGTTTTATTACTGTCCATCATTGTTGGTATGACAGTAATATTAGCCGTGGTATTGAAAAAACTGTCAGCAAAAGAGAAAGCGGCAAAACCGGTTTTTATTAGCCAGGCAAGTATTACTTCCAAGCAAGAAGATGCAGAGATCATCCAGCGCTTTAAGGATAAAGCGGATCAGGCTATGCATCTGAATAATACCTTTCGTAAATTTGTACCCAAGCAATTTGTTGATCACTTTGCCAAGCATGGTTCTAATTCATTAGAACTAGGCCATGCGGATGAGGATGAATTGGCCATTTTGTTCTGTGACATACGTGGCTTTACAGGCTTATCCGAGCGAATGTCCCCACAGGAGCTGATGAACTTTTTAAATTCCTATTTTATGCGGATGAATGATCCCATTCATCAAAATGGTGGCTTTATTGATAAGTTTATTGGCGACGCCATCATGGCTTTATTTGATCATCCTACTGGCAGTAATAAAGATAAATCCCTTGACTCCATTAGAGCGGCGCTTGACTTACGTTACGCACTTAATGTTTATAATCAACATAGGAGTAATAGTAACTACCCTGCGATCAATATCGGTATCGGGATACATTTTGGACCGGTGATAATTGGCACCGTAGGCTCCGATGACCGCATGGATACCACAGTGATAGGAGATAGTGTCAATATTGCTTTTAGACTTGAGGGGCTCGCTGTAATCTATAATACTGACATCGTTGTCAGTGCCCAAACACTCGAGGTGGCAGAAGCCGCAAAATATTTTAGCTACCGGATACTAGATTGGGTCAGGGTTAAAGGGAGAATGGCTCCGATTGAAATTTACGAGCTTATTGATCACCAAGACAAGAGTGTGCAGCAATTGAAACTCGCCAATGCCCACTTAATTCAACAAGGATTGAAAAGTCGAATCAAGCAGCAATGGCCCCAAGCGATGGCCCATTTTCAGGAGGCCTTGCTGGTAAACCCCGAAGATACCTTAGTTATCCATCACATTGAGCAATGTCAGATCTTAAAAAAGCAGAAGTTGGCCAAAAATTGGGATGGCGCTTTGGTACTTTGATCACTTAGGTATACATAACTAAACCAAGCCCTATATACCTCGTCGAGTAAAATTTCAATTCTCAGTCGAGGTGAATATGAACGCTCATTAGCTGCCAAGCTAATTTGTATTGGTACTCTCGAAAATCTTATCCGCTGATGATGCAACAAAACCCTGATATAGGTTCCCACAGGGCATTGTATAGCGCTGAGCGAATTCATAAAAACAGCTTGGGATCACTTTCTTAACATCGGCAAACTGCACTTCAATTTTATCTGCCATGGTCGAAGATTGCGCTAGGTGCACCTCTGAGCCGCCTTTAATCTCACCACCAGAAGTATTGAGTGCAAAGCCTGACTCTTTTAGTCTAGCGTTCACATCGGCGAGAACTTTGAAATGTGACATATGATTCAAGCTCACGGTAAAGTGATTGGCGCGAAAGCCCCAGGCCGACATCCAGGCAGCGTATTCAGATTCAGCCAATAGTGTTTCATACTGGGCACTGCCAATTTGCCAATGTGTACCAGAGTATAGGAAGCCGTCGTGCTCACAAGCATCGTCGGCAATGTTCGCCACCATCTGTTGAATTACATCCTGAGCCTCATCAGATAGCTCTTCTACCAACAACTCACTGATAAATACTTTGGGTTGATTGTTATCAGTGTGTTCAAAATGCTTGGCTCTAAGCTTTTTCTGCTTGAAGGTGTATTGGTCCTTCTCTTCATAGCCCAACGCGAGAAAATGTGACGCCAGTTTGTCCAGGTTTATTTTTTCAAAATTAAAGGTGCGCAAAGCGATATGGTCGTTAACCAAAGCGTTATTTCCCGCGCCTTCATGCTCACTCAATAATTGATGAATTTTGTTCGCTGAAGGGGTGATACTTAGGTAGTCTTGCCACAAATTGGCAAATAGAGTGTCGATTTTACTGTGCATGGTGGTGTTTTTTCACTCAAAATAAAGCCCCTCAGGCATTAAACCGAGGGGCAGGTTGTGTTTACATAATAACTAAAAGTATATCGATGATTTTCACGTCGATGACACTCGTTATACGACGTTAAATATTATTTAATCGATATATAAACCAGGATTCAAATTACCGGGTAAGGTAACTTTGTCAAGTTCAACCGACGCTACCGGGTAGGCGCAGTAGTCAGCAGCGTAGTAAGCACTTGCCCGATGATTACCACTTTCGCCTATGCCACCAAAGGGTGCCGCGCCGCTGGCGCCGGTAATCGGCCGGTTCCAGTTGACAATACCCGCCCGGATACGCTGATAGAAATGTTGATATAAGTCTTCGCTGTCTGATAATAAACCGGCTGATAAACCAAAACTGGTGTTATTCGCCTCATCAATCGCCTGATCGAAGTCCCTGTAACGGATCACTTTTAACAAGGGGCCAAAGTGTTCGTCGTCCGGCATGCTGGCAATAATACTCGTCACGTCGAGTATCCCCGGACTAACAAAGCCTGAGTCCGTATCTAGGTGTTTAAGTTCAAGCAAGGGGGTTGCGCCTAAGCCGATTAACTGCTGCTGAGCACTGGCCATTGAGGCTGCGGCATTACTGGATATCATTGCCCCCATAAATGGCTGTTCTTCAGCGTCATAGTCACCGACACGAATGCGTTTTGTTGCCGCCACTAACTTACTGAGGATGGCATCCCCTTGCTCGCCCTGTTCAATGAATAGGCGGCGAGCACAGGTACAGCGCTGTCCGCTAGTGATAAATGCTGACTGAATAATATCGTGCACCGTGGCCTTGATATCGCTCACATCTTTGACAATAAGCGGGTTATTGCCACCCATTTCCAGGGCGAGGATCTTGCCAGGGTGTCCGGCAAATTGCTCATGTAAAATTTTGCCTGTGCGCGAACTTCCGGTAAAAAACAGGCCATCCAGGCCGGGATGAGAGGCCAGAGCTTTGCCGGTTTCTACTTCGCCTTGCAGCATATTTAGTACGCCGGCGGGCAGGCCTGCTTCTTGCCATAGCTCAATAGTCTTTTGCGCCACTACCGGGGTTAAGTCACTGGGTTTAAATACGATGGTATTACCCGCCAATAATGCTGGAACAATGTGCCCATTGGGTAGGTGACCGGGAAAATTATAAGGACCGAATACCGCCACGACACCGTGGGGTTTGTGGCGAATAAACGCTTTGCCCAAGGGCATAGGATTCTCTACCGTGCCCGTGCGCTCCTGGTAGGCTTTTTTCGACAGGCCAATTTTGCCGATCATCGCACCTACTTCTGTGGCAGTTTCCCACAAGGGTTTGCCTGTTTCCTGAGCGATGGTGAAGGCTAAACTATCTTTATTTTCTGCGAGTAGTTCGCCAAAACGCTGCACGAACACCAAGCGTTCATCAAAACTAAACTCACTCCAGGGTAAAAATGCCTTGCGTGCTGCGCTTACGGCATCGTTAACCTGGGCGCTAGAGGCGGACATTGCCTGCCAGATAACCTGCTTTTTAGCAGGATCAACTGACTCAATGGAATGGCCTTCGCCGGCTTGCCATTGGCCCGCGATAAAGTGTGTATGTGCATTCATGTTTAGATCCTAAATTTCTATGCTCTAAAAGCGCTGGGCGCAAAACGGATAGCATTGCCTTGTGATACACTCAGGGCATTAGCTGCCCGTTGAGAAATACAAGCAAGTTGTTGTTCTTTGTCGATCCATAGGCTGATTGACGCGCCGCGGAAACCTGCAACTAAGGTGTTAATAGCAAAAACATCTTTGCCCAGTGCTGCCTTTTCATTATCTATCTTGACCGGCAATTTACAGCTAGCTTGGGCAGTACGGACATGCTTCAGATTAGCTTCTACCGTGGGGCCTGCATCGAAGATGTCCACGTAGCCACGGCAGCTAAAGCCCTCTTTTTCGAGCATCTGCAAGGCACGTTTGGTTTTTTCGTGCACTTTGCCAATTACCGCTTGCGCCTCTTTGCTGAGCAAGCTGACATAAATTGGATATTTGGGCATTAACTCTGCGATAAATTGCTTTTGCCCGATGCCGGTTAGATAATCGGCCGTTGGGAAGTCCATCGAGAAAAAATGTTCTTCAAGCCATTGCCAAAAAGGGGATTCACCCTTTTCATTACTGATACCACGCATCTCGGCAATAATGATTTCTGCAAAACGGTGTCGGTGCTCCATCATAAATAGGAAGCGAAACTTGGAAAGTAAGCGTCCGTTTAGCCCTTCACGGGCAGTTTGACGTAAAAACAGCGTACATATTTCTGATACCCCAGTGTAGTCGTTACCTAAGGTTAAGATGTCTACGATGTTGTGTATGTCTAACTCCCGAGAGGCATGCACTACCTTGCTAAGGTGATAAGTGTAGAACGCATCATCCAGGCCGACCCTAGAGATGATGCCGCTGGTGCCCATTACATCGCCAGTTTCAGTGTCTTCCATCACAAACAAATAACTTTCGTTTGAGGGGGCATCTACGTCAGTCGCGAATGAGCGTTCAGACAACTTAATTTTACTTTTTAGCAGTGCTTCATTGACCGGCAATGACGTAAAGCCAATGCCTGATTCTTGCGCAATATCATGCAGTGAAGGGTAATCACTCTGCTTGATTGGGCGAATTATTTTCATGTTCGCTTACTCTTTTTAGGGTGAATTAAGCCTTCACTACTTTAGCGACGGCACTTTCAAAACGGGCTAAGCCTTCTTTAATATCTTCGTCAGGGATAACTAAGGAGGGGGCAAAACGCACCACATTAGCGCCGGCTATCAAACACATTAGCTTCTCCTCGGCAGAAGCAACCAAGAATTCTCTTGAACGGCCGGCAAACTTCTCGTTTAACGCGCAGCCAAGTAAAAGGCCTTTACCACGCACTTCGCTGAAACAGTTGAACTTGGCATTAATCGCAGCAAGGCCAGCGCGGAATAATTGCTCTTTGTGCTTAACTCCGTTTAATACTTCGGGAGTATTAACAATATCTAATACCGTTTCAGCAACAGCACAGCCAAGAGGGTTGCCACCGTAGGTGCTGCCATGAGTACCTACCTTTAGATGAGTAGCGATGTCGCTGGTGGTTAACATGGCGCCAATCGGGAAACCACCACCTAGGGCTTTAGCACTGGTTAGTATATCGGGTACGACGCCCAGGCCCATATAGGCAAACAAGTCCCCGGTGCGACCTACTCCTGATTGCACTTCGTCAAAAATGAGCAAAGCATCGTGTTGGTCACACAAGTCTCGTACACCTTGCACAAATTCTTGTGTAGGACTGATAATGCCCCCTTCACCTTGTAGCGGCTCCATCATTACCGCACAGGTTTTATCTGACATAATTGCGGCGAGACTTGCCAAGTCATTGTAATCCACATGTGAAATTGCCCCAGGCTTTGGACCAAATCCATCAGAATAAGCCGCTTGTCCACCTACTGTGACGGTAAAGAATGTGCGGCCATGAAAACCTTGCTTGAAAGAGATTATTTGGTTTTTATCTTCGCCATGCTTATCCAAAGCAAAACGCCGAGCAAGCTTTAACGCGGCTTCGTTTGCTTCCGCGCCGGAGTTGGCGAAATAGATTTTATCGGCAAAGGTAGCATCGCTGAGTTTTTTGGCCAAACGCAAGGCAGGCTCGTTGGTCATGACATTGCTTAAGTGCCAAAGTTTCTCGCCTTGCTCTTTTAACGTAGCAACCAATTTAGGGTGACAGTGACCAAGCACGTTAACCGCAATACCACCGGCAAAATCAATATATTCGCTACTGTCTTGATCCCATACCCGTGAACCGAGCCCCCTGACCGGGATAATCGCTGCAGGGTTATAGTTTGGCACCATTACGTCATTAAATAAATCGCGGGTCACTTTCATTTTGCTATCTCTATATTCGGAGCACTAAGGCTGAAAAATGGCCGTCATTATTTCAGAAAAAAAACAATTTGTCTGTATATTAACGGGTTGCAGGCCATGAATTTAAAGGCTTTAGTGTAATATTGCAGAAAAAATGAATAACTATCTATAGCCAATTCAACTCAAAGGGTGTCAGCCGTTGTGAATTGTGTTTTTACAGTAACTTGGCTTTGTGTGCCAGCTATGGAGAAGTTTGCCAGATCAGGCATGTTTAGCCTAAAATTAGGCCCTGGGCTGGCTTGCATCCTACGTTTAGTGAAAATGCATGATTATGTGCAAAAAAAATTTATTTATTTTCTAAAACTAAATTGAGTGAGCGTACATCGGTGATTTTGAGCAGTTCGAGTGCCCCTGTCGGTAAACTCAAGGTTCGTAAAAAATCTTTTGACTGCTGCACGTCAATTAGTTTGTTAGCTTTTAACATCCTGTATTTAGCATAGGCATGACCCTGGTACAATACGCGCCCCATAGCCGACATCTCCTCTAAGGGCGTATGATTGGCAAATTCCTGCATGGCGTTGGTGATAAACAAACGGCGTAAATTCATTTTATCGATCATGGCAGAGCTAACCGGCATGGCGAGTTCCTCAAGTAAGTAGCTAAGGAATTCGCCTGAAGGTTCTATTCTTGCTAGGGCGAGATGATCCTGATTTTTTTGTGCGACTTGAGCTTCGATGAGTGCCTCTCGTCGCACAGTTTCAAATAACTTGAAGTACATACGCACTATAATGACCTTGCCAACAATATGTAACATGCCAAGGCTGAAAGCTTGAGCTTCATCAACCTTGCTAAGGCTTGCGATCTGTTTACAGGCCATGGCGGTGACCATAGATTGATCCCGTATACTTATTTTAATCTGGGGGTAGGGATCGGTGATTTGTGGCAACCATCGACGCATGGCTAAGGATAAAATGACCGGTTTTAAGTTATCAATACCAAAGAAGTTTAAGGCTACCCGTAAACTATCAACTACCACTACTTTGCCCCTATTATCAATGCGTTGATATTTGGGCATGTTGACCATCTTGATCAAGTCCTGGAATAGCCAGGGGATCTGTTCTGCCGCAAGTTGAATTTTTGAGATAGTGGCGGCGCGCATAGATAGCACATCAAGAAGTTCAGGTAGTTTTTCGTCAACCTGCAGAACCTTATGATATAAAGTGTCAACATCCTTAAGACTTTCAATTAAACGTTCCTCCACTTCCACATCTACGTGGCTGCGAATTTCATTTAAGTGACTCTGTTCGAGTTTTTTGTTGAGATGCTTTTCTCGGATGGCCTGTTTTTCTACTCTCAGCAAACTTCTTATAGTCTTACTTTGCTCAAGCTCAATGACGGTGGGGGCTTTTTCCCCGTCAAACGATGCGTTCAGTAAGGCTTCTTTAACGTCAATGAATAACTGATCAAATCGTTGGTCAATAAATTGCTGGATAGTGGATTTTTGAGGCATTATTTACTTAGCGTTATTCTTTTGTGAACAAAGTACTTCCGACAAATATAAACACAATATTACAGTAATATTACTGTTGTGTAACTGCTAGATTGTTTAGCTGCTGGAAATCATTTTTACCCAGAGTTAAAAAATTGTCCAATATTTTCTGACCATAAATTGTGAGCAGAGATTCGGGGTGAAACTGTACTCCCACTATGCTTAAAAGTTTGTGTTCAATTGCCATCACTTCTCTGGCGAAGCCCTTATCCTGACACCAGGCCGATACGGTAAATTCATGCGGAATTGACGCTTCTTCAAGCAAAAGTGAGTGATAGCGGGTAGCCGTAAAACGCTGTTCTACCCTAGCAAACAGCGCTGAACCGGAATGTTGAACTTGTGATGTTTTACCATGCTTGATATTTCGAGCCTGAATTAGCTGGGCACCAAATACCTGTCCTATGGCTTGGTGGCCCAAACAAACCCCGAGCATTGGAATTTTTCCGGCAAATTGCTTTATTGCTTGAAGGGTAATTCCTGCTTCATTTGGAGTGCATGGGCCGGGGGAAAAAACCAGATATTCGGCCTGATATTCAGCAATCCCTGCACAATCGATTTGATCGTTGCGCACCACTTCAACCTGTTGACCGAGCTCGACGAAATAGCGTGCCAGATTGTGACTAAATGAGTCGTAGTTATCTATCAGCAGGAGCATTTTAATTTGCAGCCTGTTTTGTTAGCTTAAGGCTAAGGACGTGCAACAAAGCCTAGCGCGTCATAAACTTTTGCCAGAGTTACTGCCGCTCTGGCACTGGCTTTTTCCGCGCCTTCGCCCATGATCCTGTTTAATTCAGTTCGATCACCACGCAGGCGATGGAATTTTGCCTGTATCGGTTCAATTAGTGCGACCATTGCATCTGCTACATCTCCTTTTAAATGGCCATACATCTTGTCTTCGTACTGGGGCAGTAAAGACTCAATGCTATTGCCCGTTGCGCAAGATAATAGGCTGAGCAGATTAGACACCCCTGGTTTTTCGGCCACGTCAAAATAAATGCGCGCCTGATCGTCAGAATCCGTCACCGCGCGCCTAATTTTTTTAGCTATCTTCCTGGGGTCTTCCAATAAACCTACAAAATTATTGGGATTATCATCAGACTTAGACATTTTTTTTGTCGGATCTTGCAGGCTCATGACTCGCGCACCAAATTCCGGAATATAAGGCTCGGGTATGGTGAAGACCTTACCGTAAATATTATTAAAGCGATTGGCAATATCTCGCGTCAATTCCAGATGTTGTTTCTGATCTTCTCCAACCGGCACTATATTGGTTTGGTAGGCCAATATATCGGCGGCCATAAGGTCCGGGTAGTTATAGAGCCCCGCATTTATATTGCTGACGTTCTTGGCAGACTTATCTTTAAATTGGGTCATGCGGTTAAGCTCACCCATTTGCGTATAACAGTTCATGACCCACGCGAGCTGGGCATGCTCGGGCACATGAGATTGCATAAATATAGTGCTTTTAGCCGGGTCGATGCCACAAGCAATATATAAGGCTAAGCCATCTAAACAGGCATCGTTCAAGGCTTTGGGATCCTGGCGCACCGTTATCGCATGTAAATCAACTAACATGTAAAGACAATCATGCTCGTCTTGCATGCTCACCCACTGGCGCAGGGCACCCATATAGTTGCCGATAGTGAGTTGGCCAGAAGGTTGGCAGCCGCTTAGTATGATTGGTTTGGTCATGGTGATTTAGTCTGTTTAGTATTAGTTAAGGAAGTTTATACGCGAGCCAATGCTAACTCATCGCGCATTTGGCTGATAACTTGATGGTAGTCTGCCTGGTTAAAGATGGCGGATCCGGCGACAAAAATATCTGCGCCTGCTTCCGCGATGGCGCGAATATTATCGACTTTTACGCCGCCGTCAATTTCTATTCTTATGTCTTTACCACTATCCTGAACTAATCGTTTTACTTTTTGTAATTTATCTAAAGTCTGTGGGATAAAAGATTGCCCTCCAAAACCCGGATTAACCGACATTAGCAAGATATGATGTAGCTTGTGAATAACGTTTTCAAGTTGGCAGAGCGGCGTAGCGGGATTAAGTACTAGTCCCGGTTTACATCCTGCATCGATGATCAATTGAATGCTACGGTCAACGTGCATTGAAGCTTCCGGATGAAAGCTAATATAACTAGCGCCGGCTTCGGCGAAGCTAGTAATCATCTGGTCAACCGGTTGCACCATCAAATGTACATCGATATCAGCCGTGACCCCATGCTCTCGTAATGCCTGACAAATCATCGGACCAATCGTGAGATTGGGCACGTAGTGATTATCCATCACATCAAAATGAATGACATCGGCACCTGCAGCCAGCACCGCATTTACGTCCTCGCCGAGCTTGGCGAAATTGGCTGATAGTATCGAAGGAGCAATTAAAAATGGCTTCATATTATTCTCATATGTCTAAAAACACACTTTACTAAAAAAGAGCACACGAATGAAGCACGGTTATTGCACCAAAAGTGGCTAGGCGATCCACATTGGTGCATTATCATTCGATTACAGCGTTGATTATAACTTATTATGAAAATGAGTGGGTATGAAAAATATTTTAAAATCATAAAGATAACTTAGATATGCAAGCTTCACTTGGAAAATGGTATTTCGGCATTAGTTTTGCTTTAGCTTGATCATAAAAACTATAATAAATTATCAAAATTACTAATTAACA
>JAWUXW010000097.1:0-13513 GCA_034111125.1 Paraglaciecola sp. | reverse complement strand
TATACAGAATGCGTGTAGGCTGCCCCTGGAGGGATGTGCCAAAGGCATTTGGTTATTGGAGTGCGGTGTACAGGCGATTCAATTTATGGTCAAAGAAGTGAGTTTTGACCGACTGATTTGTTGCATTGAGGCAGTTGTCTGATAACGAATGGATATTTATTGCCGGTAGTATCGTTAAGGCCCATCGACATAGCCCGGGTGCTTGTACACTGGAGCATGAGGGGATTGGTAAAAGTGTGGCCGGCAAGACGAATAGCAGTGTTTAGCTGCTTGGTTTGCCTTACCCCTATACTGAAACGGCTCGAATTCCTTAAATTGAATTTGTGCGCTTAAAACCAAGAGCATATACAGTGTTTACAACAACTTACTTAGGGCTTGCAAGCCTTTATTATTCACTACTGTTGAGACGGCAGACTCAACAACTCCAGGCAGCCAGGAAGATCCTATGAGTTATGATGATTTCATTAACATTTTAAACAAGCAGCTGTTTACTATTCAGGAGCAGGTCGTCACCGTCGGTGATTTATTGATAATACCGGCGTTTTTACTGGTCGGTTACCTGATTATTAGTTGGTCTATAACAACTTTGGCCAAAAGACTCTCCAAAAAAGGCGTTGCGCCGGATGTCATACACTTGGTGCGACGGGTTTTGTATATTATTGCCATCCTGGTGCTGGGGATCACGACCTTAGATATGATCAATGTGCCGATTACCGCGTTTGCATTTCTCTCTGGAGCGATAGCAATCGGTGTGGGCTTTGGGGCCCAAAACATCATCAATAACTTTATTAGTGGTTGGATTTTGATGTGGGAGAGGCCGATTAGGATCGGCGATTTTCTGGAAGTAGACGGTGTGAAAGGCAATGTTGAAGCCATTAACACCCGCTCAACCCGTATCCGTCGTACCGACGGTGTGCATTTACTGATCCCAAATAGCATATTATTAGAAAATACTGTGGTAAATTGGACCTTAGTCGATAATGTTACCCGCACCACCGTTAATATTGGAGTCGCTTACGGCTCGCCCTGTAGAAAAGTCGCTGAGCTTATCGAACAGGCCGTTGTTGAACAAACAGAAGTACTTAAAACTCCGACCCCCGTGGTTTTCTTTGATGACTTTGGCGACAACGCCCTGTCTTTTGTGAGCTATTTTTGGATCAATGCCAGTGTAGAAGGAAATCTTAGAAGTGTTCGGAGTAAAATCCGCTTCCGTATCGATGAGTTATTTGAGCAACATAATATTGTGATCTCCTTCCCCCAGCGTGATATACATGTGGATGGCAACTTAACCCTGTTGCGACCACAACAAGCACCCGTCGAAAAATAGGATAAGGCCATGAATAATTCACAAGGAAGCGGACAAATGGACAACAAAAGCGTGCTTTGGGCCTACCATATTGAAGGAGGGATCAAGGCCACTCCGATAGATTTAACAGACGTAGTCAAAGCACAACAGGAAAGCGGTTTTACCTGGGTGCATATGCAGTGTGACGCCAGAGGTGCGAATGAGGCGATGGCCAGTATGGGCTTGCCTCAACAAGTTATTGAATCCCTTGAAGCAGTCGAAACCCGGCCAAAAACCATCGCCATTGCTGACGGACTTTTGGTATATCTGCGGGGCATCAATAAAAATCCTGAGGCCGATCCGGAAGACATGGTGTCACTGCGGATTTGGATAACGGATAAGGGTATTATTTCCGCTCGGCGTAAAGACCGAAAATTACTGTCTGTGCAGGACGTTATGGATCAGCTGGACGGGGGAGATATACCGGTAAATGCTGCGCAGTTAATGCTAGGAATAATTGAGCGTATCGCAGACAGGATTAGTGAAGCCGTAGACACACTTGATGAAGAGTTAGTTGCCTTTGAAACAGCTGAGAAAATGAACAGCCAAGCCAGACAACAATTATCCGTGGTACGTCGACAGGCCGCAGCAATTAGACGTTATTTAGCGCCACAACGAGACGCACTTGATGCCCTGTATCGAATCAATAAATTATTGAATAACGAGCAAGCATTCGAGCTCCGTGAACAGACAGACAGAATGACCCGCTATGTTGAAGATCTGGATCTCGCCAGGGAGCGCTCCATTGTGCTGCAAGATGATGTACGTAACCGCCTTGCCGAGCAGCAAGGGGCAAAAATGTATGTGTTATCGCTGGTCACCGCAATTTTTCTTCCCCTCTCATTTTTAACTGGTGTTTTTGGTATGAATGTAGCGGGGTTGCCGGGATTGGAGGAACCCAGTGCGTTTAATTATTTGGCTTTGGGCATGGTTGGTCTTGCACTTGCTTTATTAACACTAATGATGTGGAAAAAATGGTTTTAGAACGGTTTGAGCATCAACCATTGGTAAACACGTATTTCTTAACTTTAGTAAACTGACCGGAACTGGCTTTGACTTACCCTTATAGACTGATTATTTTTATTATCACTTTGTTTACCTCTCTTAACGCCCTTGCAGTAAGTGTAAATATAAGTGGCAGCGAAGATAAGCGCTTAGTTGAAAATATCCAAGCCCATCTGGCCGTGGTGGACGCCCCACTCAATTGTCATCTATCGGATGACTACAAAACCACGATCACTACAGCCGTCAATTTGGCCGCTCAGGCTTTTGGCTACTACCATACAACTATTAATTCACTGGCCTTGGCACGTAACGATAATTGCGAGGACCTAAGCTTAGATTTGTTGCCCGGTAGTAGAGTCACGATCCGCGATAGACGAGTTGAATTGCAAGGAGAGGGACAAAAAGACCCGGTACTAATGACGCTAGTCAGCTCTTTTCCTCTATCCCCCGGTGACAATCTACAACATACACAATACGATTCAGCCAAACGCAGATTGCTTAGCCTGGCGCTGCAACGAGGCTACTTTGACGCCCTATATCAAAACCAGCGAATTCAAGTTGATGTACTCTCAAATAGCGCCGATATTGAACTGGTTTTGGTCACGGGCCCGCGCTATCAGTTTGGGGAGCTTATTATGCCGACAGATTCCCGGGCCAAAGCTCTAATCGAACAGGTACGGCCTTTTGCAGTAGGCGACTACTACCACTTAGATCTACTGGCTAAGTTTAATCAAAACCTAAAATTAACCGACTATTTTCAGCAAGTAGTGGCACGGCCTCTGGTAAAAGACGCAGTACAAAATCAGCTGCCGATTGAAATAATAATGACCAACAAACCCAAAGATATATATAACCTCGGTGGTGGCGCGTCGACGGATACCGGGCTAAGAGCGAGGGCTAAATGGCAACGGCCCTGGGTCAACACCCGCGGTCACAGCATCAGCGCAGAGCTATTTGCCTCATTGCCAGAACAATCACTGAGCATTAAATACAAAGTACCACTCGAAGATCCTCTGGATAACTATCTTAGTTTTCAGGCAGGGTTTAAGGCTGAAAATGACAACGATACCCACAGTAAAACCTACACCTTTGGAGTGCAAAAGCATTGGGGGAATTCGGAAAATAGTTGGAAAAAAGTCGCTTTTGTCCGCTATGAACTTGTGCAATTTCAACAAGGTTTAGATCCCAGCCAAAATACCCAACTGCTGATACCAGGTGCCACCCTGAGTCGCCGCCGCAGCCGAGGAGGACTGGATATTAATTGGGGTGATGAACAACAATTCACCTTAGCGGCTGCCAGCGAAAAGCTGATTTCAGATATAGATCTGACCCGTTTGAGTGTGCAGTCCACCTGGATAAGAAGCATGGCTAAGCACCGGCTATTAGTGCGCGCCGAGTTTGGCGCGATAGCCACCAGCGACTTCGACCAGGTACCGTCCAGCTTGCGCTTTTTTGCCGGGGGTGATCAAAGTGTCAGAGGTTTTGGCTATCAGACTTTATCCCCACTAGAAGACGGACAACTTAGTGGAGGAAAGTACTTGAATGTTGCCAGTGCTGAATATTCTTATCCGGTTTATCCGGATTGGCGCCTGGCAATATTCACCGACATCGGCAATGCCAGTAATGAGCCACTGCAGAATTTGGCTACTGGCTTAGGAATGGGCGGGAGTTGGTTTTCTCCGGTTGGACCGATCCGACTTTACCTGGCCAGGGGCAACAGTGATTTTGAACAAACCTGGCGGTTGCATTTTTCCATGGGGCCGGCATTGTGAGCAAAAAATTCCTTAGATGGCTGGCTATTTTACTGGCAACGTTTTTGCTTTTAGGGGCTTTTGTGGTCTCCCCCTGGGGAACACGTACCGCGCTTTATGTGATGCAAAGTACCGTGCCGGACCTGAATATCCAATATGCCTCAGGCGGGCTCGGCTCCGAACTTAAGATCAGTCGCCTACGTTGGCAAAACGAAGGCATCCGCGTCGAGGTAAAAGGGCTGTCCCTCGATATTAACTGGACGTGCTCAATGGCCTTTAGACTCTGTTTGTCTGACCTCAATACTGAACAGCTAAACGTCAATGTGGCAGCACGTTCCGCTGAGCAAACACCTACTGAGCCTTTGGCGAAAATTACCCTGCCCATACCGGTTTTGCTTGAATCAGTGGCCTTGCAGAATATCAGTGTCGATGTAAAAAATGCATTGAGAGTCGACTTAAGGGCCGTAAACGCTAAGTTGAGTATGTTTCAAACACTGAAGATTGAGCAACTATCAGTTCATGATGTAAACGTAAGCTTAGTAGCCTACGATAGCCCACAGCCGCAAAATACCCCACTGGATATACCACAGATTGCAAATTGGCAGTATCAGCTCGCAGATTTTTCCAATATCTCCATTCCACTGGCATTGTCGGCAAGAGTGTTTCAGGTGGAAGGGCTAAATATTATGCAAGGGCAGCAAAAACTGCTTGAACTAATAAAGATAGCGAGCACCTTTGAACTCAGTCCACTAGGGATTGATGTAAAGCAACTAACGGTAGTTCATCCCTTAGGTGAGTTACAGCTAAACGGCACTATCGATTCAAATCTGCAACATAAGTTAGATATTGAGCTGAATATTCAGGACGACGAGATCTTTACCGAAGCCCTAAAGATAAAACTCCATGCCGAAGGCTCTCCACAGGACGCCAATATTGAACTGCGCAGCACCGGTGCCTTGTCATTGCAGGCAATGCTTCAGGCAGATTTTAGCTCCCCTAAATTACCCTTAACGGTAGACGTTAACTGGCAAAATTTTACCTGGCCGCAAATTCAGCCATCTTATTCCTCCAAGACAGGTAAGCTTCAAATTAACGGGGATTTACAGCAATACACCCTTGTACTTGATTCGGATATAGCAGGCTCTGACATTCCACCAATCCAACTTACCGCCAGAGTGCAGGGTAACCAGCAACAAATAAGTGTGACGCAACTTGTCGCCGAGTTGCTGGACGGGAACATCAACTTGAGCGGCGTTCTCAATATAAGCGACATTCTCGATTGGCAGGGAGATCTTGATTTCAGTCAGCTAAACCCCCGGTTACACTGGCCAGGAATTATCGCCAACATACAGGGTAAGGTTAAGCATAAGCTGCGCTATAGCGGCTCAAATTTCAGCGCCGAGATAAGTGAATTAGATGCATCAGGTACCTGGCAGGGATATCAACTGCTTGCCAAGGGCCGTGCAGCATACGATGAAGCTGCAGGGTTAAGCATACCGCTGATAACCGTCAGCTCCGGTGACAATGCGTTGAGCCTCAACGCCAAACTCAATCCATCACGGGAAATAGAGGCCGCGGTGACACTCAAGGCCAATGATTTAAGCCAACTCTATCCGTCCCTAAGCGGCCAAAGTACCTTTGATACGAAGATAAGTGGCACCCTCGAAGAGCCTCAAATGACCTTGCAAGGCAGTGGCCAGAGAATAAAGATACTTGGTTTCAAGGTAGACAGTTTTACCAGTGAAGGTTCGCTGATTTGGGATCAAGCCAAAACAGTTGATATCAAAACCAATATAATCAATAGCAGAATAAATGAGCAAAAAATTGAAAACGTTAATATTAGTCTTAAGGGCTCAGCCGCCAGGCATTTACTGAGCACCGAGATACAAAGTGACACCCTCAACCTCAATTCCCAAATACGCGGTGAACTACTGGCAACGAGTTGGTCAGGTATCTGGGACAAAGGCATATTCTCCTTTCCCGGTGGCCATTTTACTCTGCAAAAAGCGGATACAAAATTACTGGCGGACTGGCAGCAATCACATTATCAAATCGCGCCCAACTGTTGGCTAGATGACAGCGCTAGTTTTTGCATTCAGCAATTAAACTACAAAGGGGCACAGGCTGATTTTGAGCTAAGTGCCAGACACCTACCCCTGATGCAATTTTTGTCGCCCTATCTACCCGAACTTTATCAGGTGAAAACCGATGCCAGCCTCGACGCTAGCCTCAAAGGCCAGTGGCAAGGCAAGGGCTTACCCACCGGACACTTGAAGGCTAAATTTAGCCCTTCCTCATGGCACTTCAAGGATCAAAAAACCGCCTTACAACTGGACGTGTTTAACACCGAGTTAAGCATTGTTGAACAGGAAAATAACGATAAACAAGATCTGCTGGCCAGCGTCTATTTTTTAGCTGAGTCCTTTGGCTCTTTTCGTGCTGATGCCAAAATTCAGGCCTCTCCAGGCGAACGGCCTATGCAGGGCAAGCTCGACCTTGATGACCTGCAATTACAGGCATTTCATAATTTTTTACCCCAATTACGTGAGCTACAAGGTGAAGTGAATGGCCAGCTGGCACTCGATGGCACATTGGCCTCGCCTACCATTAGCGGCCAAGTAGATTTGAAAGACGGTCTTTTTGCCGGTGCCCTTTTACCCTCCAGAATTAACCAAGTTAACCAAACGCTTATCTTCAAAGACACGTCTGCCACACTCACGGGCCCCTTCCAATTGGGCAATGGTAAAGGCCAAATAAACGGCGTGCTTGATTGGAGTGAGCAGCTAAGTGGTGACCTCAGAGTAAACGGCAGTGAGATGGAAATTGATTATCAGAACATTCTCCGCGCTAAGGTGTCGCCGGATATACACCTTGGCTTTAGCCCTAAAAATGTAGAGGTATCTGGCAGTTTGATCATCCCCTACGCCCGGATAAAAGTACGAGAATTACCACCTGAGGCTTTATCGCCGTCGGATGATGTGATGCTTGTTAATCAAGCTGAGCCAGAAGCCAGTGTTCAGTCTAAACTTGCCCTTAATCTACAAATCGATGTCGATCCCAGTCGTACTAATAACGTAAAACTTGACGCCTTCGGTTTAACCTCGGATCTGCAGGGCTCAATACTGTTGACACAAGACAGTGACATCTTAAATGCGATAGGAGAGCTTAATCTGGTCAATGGCCGTTACCGGTCCTACGGTCAGGATTTGCTGATCAGAAAAGGGCAGATCCTGTTTAGTGGACCCATTGACAGCCCGACACTAGATTTAGAAGCGGTGCGGGATCCTCTAAAAACCGCAGATGAGGTGACTGCCGGCATTCGGGTGGTAGGGGGAGCTGAGCAACCGAAAGTGTCAATTTTTTCTGAGCCAAGTATGGAACAACAAGAGAACCTGTCCTATTTGTTGCGTGGGCAGAGCTTAACCAGCTCCAACGACAGCTCCGGGGATACACTTCTCGCCAATGCCTTAATTAGCTTTGGCATGAGTAAAACTGAAAATCAACTAAGCAACGTTGGGCGCAAACTCGGAGTGGACGATTTGGCACTGGATACCAGTGGTCAGGGCAACGAAACTAAAATATCTGTATCCGGCTACGTGGCACCCGGTGTGCAACTTCGTTATGGCGTAGGGGTATTTGATTCGGCCTCAGAAGTCGCTTTACGTTATCAGATATCGTCCAAACTGTATTTGGAGGCAGTCAGTGGCCTGAATAACGCATTAGACATCTACTATCAGTTCAATCGATATGATTCGGAAGCACCAGAACAATGAGGTGTAGCTAAAAAATACTAGTGCGACACGTAGGCTTACATATGCTCTTGGCGCTCAGTTAGACACTCTGTCGAACCCATCTCAAATTCCCGGCACACCAATGGACGGCTCTCATAAATAGTACACATCAAGGTATTGCGGTCGAGGGCGGTACACCAGCCATCATCATCCCGCCGCATGGACTCAGTGCCCCATTTGTCTTCTTCGATATAGCGTTTTGGCACGCCAGTATCGGTGAATAAGAATACTTGCAAACGACAACAACAGGCTTTGCAGTTGGCGCAAGTAACCGTTTGTTCGATGGAAGAGTCGACAGAAATAATTTTTAGCTTAGTAGACATAAGGTCAATGATGGACTTTGGCTTGATTTGGCATTATACAGTTTACGCTAATGAGAAAAGGACAGCAGGTTTATTAGGATAGAAGACTGAACTTGTTGATACGACCTTCTCGGATCATCAATCCAGGAAGGTTGTAGGATAGGAATCGCTAAAGTTTAACGATTAATTTACCTTTGTTGGCGCCAGTTAATAGCATATTTAGACCTTCTATTGATGACTGCAAACCTTCTAATACGTGGGCCCGGTATTTGATTTTTCCCTGCATCACGTAAGGCGTTAATTTGGCCACCAAATCAGGTATCTCAGCATAGTGATCCGGCATGGTAAAACCTTGGATCATCAGGCGTTTCTTGATGATAGGGATCCAGTTAGGACCGGCGCTTGGGGTGGCTGTGCCATACTCGAAAATCATGCCACACACTGCAATACGCCCATGCGCATTCATAGCTTCGAATATATGATTTTGAATGGCGCCACCGGTATTTTCAAAGTAGATATCCACCCCTTTAGGTGCTAGCTCGGCGAGTTTCACTGCGATGTCATCGCTCTTGTAATTAATTGCTCCATCAAAGCCTAATTCATTGACTAACCAGGCACATTTTTCATCACTGCCGGCCACGCCAATAACGTTTAGACCATCGGCTTTCGATAGCTGACCAACAATTGAACCCACTGAGCCTGCCGCGCCGCTAACCACAATAGTTTCGCCAGATTTAGGCTTGGCCACACCATATAATCCCTGCATTGCAGTAATACCGGGCAAAGCAAATACCGACAAGACCATTTCAGGATCTAAGCCAGGTTGCACTTTATTCAGGCCTTCACCTGTACTCAAGGCATATTCGGTCCAGCCCATCATGCCCATAACACGCTCACCGACCGCAAAGTCAGGATGATTACTTTCTACAATTTCGCCCAGGCCAGAAGAGCGCATGACATCGCCAATAGCGACGGGTGGGATATAGCTTTTAGTGTCAGCGCTCATCCAACCAACCATTGCCGGATCTAGTGACATATGGCTCTGCTTAACCAAAAACTGGCCAGGTCCAACACTAGGTAGTAGTTTTTGCACTACCTCAAAAGTATCTGCGCCAATAGCACCCGGGGCCGGGCGTTGTTTAAGGTTGATTGCGTTATAGGTTGTCATTTCTCGTTCTCCACTTTGCTTGAGATGTCGAAGGCAAAAATCAGGGTAATCGCCTTCGGGATATTTGATAGTTACAGTATTACTGTATTGATTCCTTAGATATATACGGAAAAACGCTAATCTTTATTGTTATAAACTCAAGTTTCGGAGTTGAAAACCTGCCAGCAATATAATGTAACTCACTGTATTTAAAACAAAAAATACCTAATTGTGATATAATATTTATTGCTTAGACAAAACAACATATCAAAAAAAGGTCTCAAATGAATCCTGACACAATCCCACCGACTTTACCAACACTCCCCCCACCATCTAATAGGAGGGTTTGCTCAGTTTCTATTCAATATGAAGCTCTGTTAGTATTGTCACTTATATTTAAAGCCCTTTGAATTGATCTGTGGAGTTGAAAATTGCATAACAAACGTCTCAAAGTATTAGTAGGTTCACTTAATCCGGTAAAAGTTAAGGCTGCTCAAAGTGCTATTAGTGCATTATTCCCTGAAGCGCTAATCGATTGCACAGGCATTGATGCGCCATCACAAGTAGCGGATCAACCTATGAGCTCTGATGAAACACGTCAAGGAGCGATCAACCGAGTGAAATACTGTCAGCAATATGCCGTGGCGGATTTTTACGTGGCCATGGAAGGAGGAGTCGACATGTTTGATTATGGCCCGGCGACGTTTGCCTACATTGTGGTGGCGGATAAGCAAAATATGTCGGTGGGCCGCAGCGCTATCTTGCCTCTGCCAAAAAGCGTATACCAGGCACTTAAAAAAGGTGAAGAGCTGGGTATGGTAATGGACAGATTGTTTAATACCGAGAATATCAAACAAAAAGGCGGGGCAATTGGCTTGCTCACCAATGGACGTGCCACACGAGACAGCAATTACACTCATGCACTGACCTTGGCCTTAGCTCCTTTTCTTCATCCCGAACTCTACACACACTAAAACTCAAAGCTTATACGTGGAAAACTTATCTACAATATCAGAAAGTATCTGAACGACCTCCAGTAATCTTATCAACAACATCCAATACCAATTCGAAATCATTCAAAAAAGTTGGGCCAAAAGACGCACAATAGAACCAGCACTGATCCCTGACTTTAAGTTAAAAGAACAGCACGTGGCAATATGCAGGTAAGGTTTAATGACGGCTCACAAAAAATTTTGCTAGGGTGCTGCACAACATAGCAATAATTAGTGACGACCAGTACACCAACTAAGCGATCCACTTTACCTTACAACAGCAATGTCACTTTTACCCCCGACTTATCAGCCAGATTAGCAATGGAAAGTTCGCCAGCATGATAATCGGTAACCGTCTGGGCTTATATATAATCCCAGGTCAAGGTGGGACGCCTCTGTGTTTTGTTGCGCACAAACTGAAACCATCGAGTCTAATAGTTGATTCTGCATATTTTCAGGTATTAGTATTCCTTGATTACTAATACTAAGTTTATGTTTATTATTAATTTTTTATCGAAGAATGATTATATTTGCATTATGTCGGCTAAATTCCACGGCGTTATTGACTATCTTATCCAACATCTGGGCAAACAATTCCGGGGAGCCATTCACTGCGGCTTGGCTCGAGCCTAACTGCAGTTCAAACTTTCTTGATGAGTAGGCAATACGATAACCGGCCACACAGCCGTCGATGAGTTCATCAATAAAAATAGGATGGGCTGCGGATAGGATCAATGCCTTATTGTCGGGGCTTAAGCGCCAGGTTGAATCGGGGTTTCCTTCCAGGGCCTGAACAATATCCTCCCCCCCAAGGCAAAAGCACCTTTAAGATCATCGATAAAATCAGTGGGGGGTTTAGTCAACATTTGATAATAGATAGGCAATAACCAATTATTTTCGAAGGCTTCCCACCATGACTAACTAACACTGTTTTGACCGCCAGCACCCAATCCGATTGACTTTTGGATGCTGCCAGAACGCGTCAATACCCGCATATGTTGGTCTACACCCAGACTCGGACATTGGAATATTTCAAACCTTTCAAAATATTTTCAATGTCTGGCGAAGGGACTAATACGGTGCCAAGGGAGTCAATCTGGCTCGGGTTTGCCGTTCCCATTAAATATTCAAGGGCCTGAGTTTGTTGATTGTCCACATCGCCAATGGCGAAGGCGATTTTACTCGACATCATCGCCAGCGGAAAACGTAACTCCAAATTGTAACCCTGATTGGTGTTGCGCCAATGCCCCTGAATACGGGTTTCTAATTTAGCCGGACGTAAGGAATCCCTTTCATCGACAAGCAAATAGGCGTTTACCCAGCCGTTATCTAACGGAGCCACAATATAACGTTGAAATTCTCCGTTTTCGTCTGTCATGGCAATTTGCAGATAGTCATTTTTATCCACACTTAGGCTGTTTTTGGAGCGAAACACCACCCCGTCATCCCTCACCTTAAACATGGCATACAGATGGCTACCGTATTGCCCCACCATATGGGTAAAACTGAGACTCTGGGGGCGATAATCCTGTACTCGATCAATCAGGTGCTGCTGGGCATAATCGAGCATTAGATGTTGGTAATCCCCCCAGTCACTTAGCTCTCCGTCAAGGCGAATAGGGGCGGCGATGTTGTGAGCATATAGATCGGTGCCAGGTTTTACGTCTATCAAAAAAGACGATTGGCTATCAAAAAGTGCCGGGCGTTCATGTAAAGCAGTGGCAACCGCTCTCGCATTGCCGACCATAGTTTGTTCCTGACCAATGCGCAGATAACTTTCCAACTCCCAAACATATCGATAGCCAAGCCAAGGAATGGCGAATAAAAATAGCGAAAGGAAGATTAACTGTAGGCGAATGCCAAAACGGATCCTATTCATGTTTAGCCTGCGATGCCTTTCAATTTTTCCACCGGTAACCCATACCGTAAAGGGTTTCTACTCGGTCAAAAGTCGGATCTACTAGCAGAAATTTTTTACGTATGCGTTTTATGTGGGAGGTGATTGTCGTGTGGTCTACTACCAGCTTTGATTCATCCATCAACTGCTGACGGCTCTTAACATGCTCAGCAAATTTGGCAAGGGCATGCAACATCCAAAATTCCGTGACCGTCAATTCGATGGCCTTACTTACCCAGCTCACAGTCATGCGCTTGCCATCCATGCTGAGCTCACCTGATTGAATTAAATCACTTGGAGTCTGGGGTTGAGTAACTCCGTGCGCCTGAACAAGGCTGCAATGCGGGCCAGTAAATGCGGCAGGGTTTTAGATAGGCTCCGTAACTGCTGGCAAAGGGTAAAGCCACCGTCAATTTCGTCCTGCAAACCAATATCAATAATTGCCAGCTCAGGCAGACGTTGGGAAAACGCTTGTTTAGCATCGTGCCGATTACCATAGGGCAAAACTTCGTAGCCTTGTTTACTCAAGGCGCCGTAGTTGGCTCTTAGTGCCTGGTCGTCCTCAACCAAAGCGATTCATTTTGACATGGTGTGCTCTTAGACATGCAATTAACAAAGTTATTGTCTGCACTATATCGCAAAATTGGTGGTTTTTGGCCCTTCCGGAAATTTCCATTTTTTCGCCACAATTGCTCGGTAGATTGCCATTTTTGCAGCCTAGTTTGGTCATTAAGTAATTGTTTACTAAAGGGGATCTAGCAACAAGACTACAACCTTTATTTGGAGAACAATATGAATACGCCCATTAGAAAAAACACCGAATGATCACCCTTGGACTAAGCCTATCATTCGGTGTTTTAAGTTTCAGTGTTACCGCCGCCGAGCGCAGCGGGCAAGAGCAAAAAAATGAAATTATTGCTTTGAGTTCCGGTGTCATACTCGGAACGGCGATAGCCAGCATGTGGCTATTGAAAATTAATGGGTCTGTTATTACACGCTATCAGTGCGGCATCATTACCGCCGAATCAAAACAAACAGTTGGCGGCTCTGGGGGTATGTGGCTACTGTTGCTCAGGTATCAAGGGCTTGACGACGGCATATGAACCCGCCGCGATTAAAACGGCGAGTCGTGAGCATTTACTCAGCTACAGTCAATTGATAGAATCAACGCGACACATCGTCGATATCATCCCTATGCGTTACGGCTCTGTATTTGATGACGAAGCTTTACTTTATCAAGCCTTAGCGCGCAATAGTGAGTATTTTACCCAACAGTTAGCAGA
>JAWUXW010000096.1:0-11521 GCA_034111125.1 Paraglaciecola sp. | reverse complement strand
GTTGTGCCCATGGCCAGAGCAATGAAATAAGCCGTCGTCGTTTATACGAATGCACCCACTATAAAAAACAATCATCGGTGATGACGGGGCCCCTTTTTCATGGTAGTCACCTTTTTTAGTTAAGTGGTTTTGGGCTATCTATTTCCTTGGCTCAGATAAAGGTAGTATATCCGCCCTTAGATTAAGTAAGCTCATCGAAGTGAACTGACAGGCAGCAAGACTGATATTAAAGAAACTCAGAGTGGCTATGGGACACCGAGATAGCTTGCATCAATTAAGCGGCATCATTTTGAGCTGGATGACGCCCTAGTTGGTGGCAGACAAAAAGGCAAACGAGGTTGCGGTGCGAAGGGGGAAACGAGCGTACTGATAGCCTCTGAAAGCGGTGAGAAAAAAGCAAGATTTATCACTATGGAAGCGGTCAGTAGTGTATGCCACTTAAGTGTCGGTGAGTTTGTCAAAAGGTACTTAAAGAGAGGGCAAGAAGTGCATTAAGATGCCCTTCCAGCGTTGAATATTATTGACCAAACACAGCACTATGAAGCAAGGGTAACACTGAACTATTTAGGCGATGAATGGCTGCTTTGGGTACACATAGCTATCTGCAATTTGAAAACATTTTTGTTAGGGACATTTCACGGTGTATCAGGAAAATACCTACAAGAATACCTGGATGAGTTCAGTTATCCCTTCAACCGTCGATTTGTCGAAAAACAGATACCTAATCGATTGTTAAACTTAGCAATAATTCATGCTCCGGTGAAATCATCCTGAGCCAAATGCATAGGCATGAATGAATTCTATTCACAAGCTAAGTCTGTGCTTAGCCTGTGAATATAAACTAGACTATTTTTTGCCTAGAAGGATGAATATACGTTCGGCAATTTGGGTATTATCCTGAAATCCTCTAAACATCTCAGCTCCCGGCCCTTTTGCAAATACCGGCACATCAATGGCGGTATGCCCACTCGTGGTCCAGCCGGTATTGCTGCGTTTATCTAATATTATTTTTAGTGCCGCATAAAAATCTTTGCTATCAGCTGAATCAATGCTGTCAATACGATTAATCTCATCTTTATTCAAGGTAAGACCAAGTAACTGATTCGCTAAGGTAACCTTATCTTGGGCAGATATGAGTTGCTTGGCAATATTTCTTGGCGAGGCACTTAAATGAGTTAACCATTGTGGGCTCCAACTATAGTCACCATCTGCGGCAATGCTCATGCCCCCGGTACTATGATCTGCGGTAACGACCATCAATGTGTCCGGGTTTCGTTCAATGTAGCTCTCTAGCCATTCGAGGGTAAGCGCCAAGTCATGCATCTCAGCCATGGCTCCAGCAATATCGTTACCATGGCCGGCCCAATCTATCTGACTTGCCTCCACAAGTAAGAAGAAACCTTGCTCATTTTCCAGGTGCTTAATAGCAGTTCTGGTTAGTGCTGGTAAACGTTGTTTGTTGTTGCTATCGAGGGCGGCAGGCAAACCACTTTTGGCAAACAAACCCAGCAGAGGCTTGCTCTTGTCAGTACTATCTAGCTGATCAGGTGAATCAATATATTGATAGCCAGCCTGCTTAAATTGCTCTACCAGATTGCGATCTTCTCTAATGAAAAAGTCCCAGCCACCACCTAACATCACATCTAAGGAAAATTTCCCGCCTATCTTTTGATCATAATAACTATCGGCAATATCATTGTAGTTGTGGCGACTTTCATTATGGGTGGTAAATGCTGCAGGGGTGGCATGGTTGATTTGCGAGGTAACCGCCACTCCGGTTTTCATACCTTGCATTTTTGCCCATTCGATTACGCTCTGTACTGGCTGTTTATTATGGTCAACGCCAATAGCACTGTTGTAGGTTTTTACCCCGGTGGCCAGCGCCGTCGCGGCCGCAGCCGAATCGGTCACATAGCCAGTGACCTGATGAGGGGAAGTGCTAGACATACCTACCAGTAAACGATCAAAAACGGTACTCTCTACTTCAGGAGTCGTTTTATCGTCTGCAAAATAACGATATGCCGTGGTATAGGCTGGGCCCATTCCATCACCCACCACCATAATAATGTTTTTAGCTTGGTTGGCGGCACTGACGTTGGTGCATAATCCTGCACAAAATAGCATAACGATAAACTTCATCTTGTCTCCTTAGACAAAACTGCAAATATTAAAGGTGTTGTAACACAATATTTAAAGGGCGAGAGTATACGCTAGGTAATAGCATAATATGAGCAAAATCATTACGTGGTTTGAGGTAATTGGCTCGACAATTTCAGAGGAAAAGCAGGTTGTACACGAGTTACGTTAAGGCACACATATGAGAACGACTCGGCTATATAAATTAGCATCCATTTTTCTGCTCCAGTACTTCTCGCATGCGCTGCTGCACCACGTCGACTAAGAGATCCGGTTGAAACTTTGAAATAAAGCGATTGCAACCGACCTTTTCCACCATTGCATCATTAAAACTGCCACTTAATGAGGTATTTAGCGCAATAAAAAGATCGCTCATACGGGGATCGTCTCGCACTTCTGCGGTCAGTCTATAGCCATCCATTTGAGGCATCTCGGCATCGGTGAACATCATTAGAATTTCGTCTGTAACTTTTTTGCCTTCATCTGCCCAACTTCGCAATAGATTGAGGGCTTTTAAGCCGTCATTTTGTTCGATAATGTTAAGACCCAGTTGAACCAGGGTCTCACGTATTTGCCACCTGGCGGTGGCCGAGTCGTCAACGATTAACACGCTTCGCCCTTTGAGATGAATCGCAACGTTTTCATCCAATATTTCATCCGAGATGGAGGTGTCATATTCGATTATTTCCGCTAATACTTTTTCGACGTCGATTATTTCAACAATTTCAGATTTTTCTTGTATATCAACCTGGGTAATAGCCGTTAAGTAATTATTTTTGCCTATGGCTGAAGGAGGGGGTTGTATTTCGCTCCAGGAAGTATTGATAATATGCATGATATTTCCGATCAAAAAACCCTGAACAGAGCGATTGTATTCGGTAATAATCACATTTCCGCCCATGTACTCTTCGTTTGGATTAGACATGCCAATAGCCGCTCGCAAATCAATCACCGGAATAGATGAGCCACGATAATTGGTCACACCACGCAAGTTAGCATGTGAACCCGGCATCTGACTAAGCAGAGGAACGGTTATCACCTCTTTAACTTTAAATACATTGATGGCGAATGTATGGCGAGTTCCCAATTTAAACATGAGTAATTCGAGCCGATTTTCTCCAACTAATTGGGTTCTCTGATCGACTGACGCTAATATTCCTGACATAAGCTCACAGTATTACACTCCAGCATGGTGTTCGAAATGAAAGCTCTGATTTAGAGCGTTCTCCGAGGTTTTTCTATATTAGCCATAACTTCCTTCGTTTGCATAGTTTTGCTTTATACAATTACATCGCAGTGAAATTCACAGGGTGAATGATGAAAATGAATAATATACATTATATCTATCTTATCTGTACAGATAAGATGCACACATGGATGGCTCATCGGCAAACGACACTAACAATAAGCCTGACCATAAGCTCTAACTATACTATATAAAGGACAACCTACATGTCTCAATATCAAAACGACATAGATGCAATACAGCAACTTCGCGCCACCCAAAACGGCGCCTGGAATGCTATTAATCCCGAATCTGCAGCCCGAATGAAGGCGCAGAACCGCTTTAAGACCGGCCTAGACATAGCAAAATATACTGCTGACATCATGCGTAAAGATATGGCTGACTACGATGCTGACTCTAGCCAATATACTCAGTCTCTTGGTTGCTGGCATGGTTTTATTGGCCAACAAAAGATGCTTGCGGTCAAGAAGCATCATGGCACAACGGCCAAGCGTTATTTATACCTTTCAGGTTGGATGGTGGCTGCATTGCGTTCAGAATTTGGCCCTCTACCTGACCAATCCATGCACGAAAAAACATCCGTTCCTGCACTTATTGAAGAACTTTATACCTTCTTACGTCAGGCTGATTCCAAAGAACTAAGTGAGTTGTTTAAACAGCTGGACGGTGCAAACAGTGTTGACCAAAAACGTACGATCCAAGTACAAATTGATAACTACGAAACACACGTGGTACCGATTATTGCAGATATCGACGCAGGATTTGGCAACGAAGAAGCGACTTATTTGTTAGCTAAAAAAATGATCGAAGCGGGAGCCTGTTGTATTCAAATTGAAAATCAGGTGTCTGATGCCAAGCAGTGTGGGCATCAAGACGGTAAAGTTACCGTGCCACACGAAGACTTTTTAGCCAAAATCAACGCCGTGCGTTATGCCTTTCTTGAACTGGGTGTAGATGATGGCGTGATTGTAGCGCGCACAGATTCCTTGGGCGCAGGCTTAACCCAGAAAATTCCAGTGTCTCAATCAGAGGGCGACTTAGCTGCCCAGTACAACGCATTTTTAGATACCTCGCCGGTTAATTCGGTTGCTGATTTACAAGAAGGAGATTCGGTTCTCAAGATGAACGGCGGTTTAGTGAAGCCAGTTCGTTTACCAAATGGCCTATACAAATTCAAGGACGACACGGCTTTTGACCGGGTAGTCTTAGATTGCGTTACTTCCTTGCAAAATGGTGCAGACTTATTGTGGATAGAAACCGAAAAGCCCCATGTTAAGCAGATTGGCGAAATGGTAGACGCCATTCGTCAACAGGTGCCTAACGCCAAACTGGTGTATAATAATTCACCGTCTTTCAACTGGACATTGAACTTCCGCCAACAGGTGTTTGATGCATGGCAGGAAGAAGGTAAAGACCTAGGTGATTATCAGCGCGATGCCTTGATGGCAGCGAAGTATGATGACTCAGCTTTGGCCACAGAAGCGGATGAAAAAATACGTACCTTTCAGGCTGATGCAGCGCGTGAAGCGGGTATTTTCCATCACTTGATCACTTTGCCGACCTACCACACGGCGGCCTTATCAACTGATAACCTGGCGAAAGGCTACTTTGGCGAAGAGGGTATGCTTGCCTATGTGAAAGGTGTGCAACGCAAGGAAATTCGCGAAGGATTAGCCTGTGTTAAACATCAGGCTATGGCAGGCTCTAATATTGGCGATGATCACAAAGAGTACTTCTCCGGTGACCAAGCACTTAAAGCCTCTGGCGAAGACAATACAATGAATCAGTTTGACGTAGCAGTTTAAGCAAACTCTTGCCCCAACTGACAAGGGTCTGCAAGCGATGGTAGGCCCTTTTTTGTTTATCTTCCATATGCACTCTAATACCAATCACCACAGGTAATTGCGCACTCAGAAAGCACCAGCCGTTTTTGGGTAAGGCGTCGCTGTGCAGCGAGGGTGTACCTCGGTTATCGAATCTCCATTAAAGTAGCGAGAACCCAGCAAAAAATCGGCTGGTGCTTTTCCAAAGGGCGAGGTTTAAAGCGGCTTTAAATCTCGCTGAAAGGGTAATTACTTATGGCGATTGGTATAATATTCTTATAGGAAATGATTTTTTTCACCCATTATTCTTCTGCAGGGTCAAGTATTCCTGCAGACTGCGTACGCATCACTAAGAATAAACTTATACTATTGATTTTATTATATTTATCTAAATTCTTTGGATTTGAAAAATCCCTCTGACAATTCGCCTTATTAAAGATAGAATTCAATAGATAAATATTTACTAAATGAGCCATTACCATAATGAATATAGCGAAGGTCGATCTTAACCTGCTGGTATATCTGGACGTGTTACTACGAGAAGGCAGCGTAACCAAGGCCGCCAACCAGCTTAGCATTACCCAGCCGGCCATGAGTAACGGCTTAAAACGTTTACGAGATTTATTTAAGGATCCGCTTTTAGTGCGCACCAGTGATGGTATGACGCCGACTAAGCGCGCGCTGGAACTAAAACCAGTGATCCGCGATGTACTGTCAAAATTAGAGTCGTCCATTCACCCCTCTACGGATTTTTCTCCGGCCACCAGCAAACGAACATTCCGCATTATGGCCAGTGATTATGCGGAATCCACCTTGTTACTTGAGGTTATTGGTCAACTTGGTGAACTTGCACCTAACGTCACCCTGGATATTATTACCCCCAGCGATGTGACTTTTCACGACGTGGAGCAAGGCCGGGTAGATATGGCGATTAACCGTTTTGAAGAGTTACCCCTGTCTTTTCATCAGAAGGTTGTGTGGTACGACACCTTTTCCTGTGCAATAAATAGTGACAATCCCATCAAAGACCACTTCAACCTGGACAGTTATTTAAGCAGTAAGCATATCTGGGTGAGTAAAACTGGCTTTGGAGTCGGCGTGGGTATCGATCCAAATGAAGTACAAAAACTCGGTTGGGTGGACGCGGAGTTAACCAAAATAGGTAAAAAGCGGGATATTCAGGTATTTACCCGCCACTACCACGTAGCACTGCAACTAGCTAAAGCACAGAACCTGGTGGCCACCCTGCCGACTAAGGCTGCAAACCTTTATCAGAGTGATCCTAATGTTGAAATATTGCCGCCTCCTTTTGATATCCCGCCTATAGCATTAAAAATGGCCTGGAGTGCCTTATTACAACACGATACCGGGCATATTTGGTTACGCAGATTAATTGCCGATATTGGTGCCAAATTAGAGGCCAACTAGGAAAGTAATAGTGTAATTGCAGAATATACTGCATAAGACATATTAACATTCTTTAGAGTGATACTTGAGATAATAAGCATAAATTTAAAAAATATTAGTCGAGTCAGTAAACTGGCATATAAAGTACAAAAGCGGAGTAAAACATGCAGGACTATATTCAGCGGGGCCAGTTAAAAGTAGCGGCAGAGCTCGATCAGTTTATCGAACAAGAAGCTTTGCCTGAAAGCAAAGTTTCTCTTAATACCTTCTGGCAAGAATTTGAAAATATCCTGCACGATCTTGTCCCCAAGAACGAGGGACTGCTAGCTAAACGCGATAAATTACAGGCACAAATAGATAGCTACTGCAAAGATAAAGGCGAGCTAAACCTAGCTAAGTACAAAAGCTTTTTAAATGAGATTGGCTATCTAAAGCCTGAGCCAGAAGATTTTCAAATCGCCACCACTAATGTTGATCCCGAAATCGCTTTGATGGCCGGCCCCCAACTAGTGGTGCCAATTAACAATGCGCGCTTCGCGTTAAACGCGGCCAATGCCCGTTGGGGAAGCTTATATGACGCAGCTTATGGCACAGATGTTATCAGTACTGAAAACGGTGCTGAACAGGACTCTGGCTACAACCCAGTGCGAGGGCAAAAAGTGATAGTGTTTGCTCGCCATTGGCTAAACACTCTATGTCCCTTGCAAACTGGCAATCATAAAGAAGCCACTCATTATGATATTAGCTCAGGAAAATTAGTCGTTAGTCTTGGCACAAACCAGCAAACTGAACTTAGCGATCCAAGTCAACTTATCGGCTATCAGGGAAAACTAAATAATCCCAGCAGTATTTTACTGGTACACAACGGTCTGCACGTGGAAATACAGTTGGATCGTCAGCATACAATAGGCAAAACTGATCCAGCGGGTATCAAGGATATTCTCATCGAAGCAGCGCTGACCACCATCATGGACTGCGAGGATTCGGTTGCCGCCGTCGACGCCGAAGATAAAACCCTGGTCTATCGAAACTGGCTGGGACTGATGAAAGGCAGTCTAAATGTAGATGTAAAAAAAGCTGACAAGGTGATTAGTCGCAGAATGAATGGCGACCGTGTATACACTGCCATTAGTGGGAACACAGCAAAAAATGAGTTAGTGCTTGCTGGCAGGAGTTTGATGTTTGTGCGTAACGTTGGTCATTTAATGTGCAACGACGCGATTCTTTTTAATGACAAAGCTATTCCTGAAGGGATCATGGATGCCATGCTCACCAGCTTGATTGGCAAGCATGACATCTTAGTTAAGGACAAAGGCAATGGTCGGTTCGCCAATAGCCGAGCGGGCAGTATCTATGTCGTTAAGCCTAAAATGCACGGACCAGAGGAAGTCGCTTTTACTGACCTACTGTTTGCCCGAGTTGAAGATGCCTTAGGTCTGGACAGATACACTATTAAGATGGGCATTATGGATGAAGAGCGGCGCACTACAGTCAATCTAAAAGCCTGTATTCACGCCGCAAAGGAGCGGGTGGTGTTTATCAACACCGGCTTTTTAGATCGTACCGGCGACGAAATCCATACTTCCATGTTACAGGGGGTATTTGCCCCAAAAGCACAATTAAAATCCATGCCCTGGATACATGCCTACGAAAAAGCCAATGTGGCCAATGGTTTGGCTGCAGGTTTATCCGGCAAAGCCCAAATTGGTAAAGGTATGTGGCCGGTGCCAGACCAGATGGCCAATATGATGGAGGCTAAGCTTGCTCACCCCTTGTCGGGCGCGAATACCGCCTGGGTCCCGTCGCCTACTGCGGCTACCTTGCATGCCCTGCACTATCACCAATGTGATGTGTTCGCCAGGCGCGATGAAATCGCAGGCGATAAATTTAATGGTTTAGATGAAATATTGTCCGTCCCCCTTCTGGAAGAAAGTACCAGCCTCAACCAAGAGCAAATCCAGTATGAGCTAGACAACAACGTCCAGGGTATACTGGGCTATGTGGTTCGCTGGGTGCATCAGGGCATTGGCTGTTCAAAAGTGCCCGACTTAGCAAATGTAGGTTTAATGGAAGACCGGGCAACCCTGCGCATATCCAGTCAGCATCTCGCTAACTGGTTAGAGCACGACATAATAAGTGAGCAGCAAGTTGATGAGGCCATGCAACGTCTGGCCAAACTGGTAGACGAACAGAATAGTGGAGACCTCGAATATATAACCATGACGCCCAATATTAACGATTCAATCGCCTTTCAAGCCGCACGGGAATTGATATTCAAGGGCAAAGAACAGCCGAATGGTTATACGGAGCCGGTACTACACGCCAAAAGAAAAGAGATGAAAGCGAGTCTACACCGTTAAATTGTGACTAGTTTAGCACTGACAAAAAGGCCTTTAGTATCATCTAAACGCCTGTTATTAATTATAATTTCACTCCGAGTTATACTTTAAAATACTCTCTATACCAATTAACAACGTTGCCAATACCGGTTTGAATAGTGGTTTCAGGTCGATATCCCGCATCGGTAACTAAGGCATCAGCATCCGCATAGGTATCTGGCACATCACCTGGCTGAAGCGGCAATAACTCCTTCTCAGCTTTTTTACCTAGAGCATTTTCTAAGGTCTCTATATAGTCAAGCAACTGTACCGGAGACCAGCAGTTCTGGGTGAAAATAATTATCAAGCTATACAAGGGCTGCGGGAAGGTATGAAAAATACTTTTCGCACTGTTTTAACTATTTCTCACAAAAGCTTAAAAGAACTGAACTTTTCGTTTTTTCCATGAGCAGATCAAAACAATAACCACTGAAAACGGTAACTGCTCATAAAGTGGTGACAGGGCTTGTTCCAGTTAACCTGTCGCTCAGTATGACTGGCAACGGGGGAATTAGCTTATCGTGATGGCGGTCAAACAAATATTGCCAGAAGGATAGGCCTAATTTTCGGCAGGTTTTCTTGAGGCTGGCGAAGGTATCCCGACATTGTTGGCCCACATCGCTGCGCGTACCCCCCGCTCACTTTTCGTTTTTTCACGTAATTCCCAAAAATTAACAGGACAGCCATGTTAACGAGCAGCAAAAAAAATTATTTTGCCTTTAATTACGATGGCTGTCCTGTTAATTTGCCAATGGGGTCGAACCTAAAAATGTGTCTAATGACGTTGACCCAGATAGCAGATTTAACTTGCAAGTATCTGGCGATGGGACGACCTTAAGTGGGACAATAAAAATATATTGTACTAATGTCAGCTCTTCAGCATGTTTAGGCGCTGCTAAATCATTTGAAAACTTAAATCAGACAGTAAATGGCTTAAGCATTAACCTATCAGTTGCAGTAACTGATGTTAGCTTATTTTCTGACGTAGAGGTGTCGTGGTTGGATTTTGAAAGAAGTGGAAAAGTAGGAGCCAAAAATGGTGACTCTCAAAGGGTAAATAATTTCCTTGGCTTTGGGGCCGCAAATAAAATACGGCTACATAGTGCTGGAGTTGGTTATGGTGGGCAAATAAATTCACTAACCCCAGCACATGAACTCGGTCACGCAATTGGACTTAACCATCAATGGAATAATACCAATTCCTTAATGAGTTACAGTTCGAATAGAATAAGCACCATAACAGATGCTCAAATGAGAAATCTAATTGGGTCTTACCGATGATTAAAACTTTTGGTTTTATAGCAATGGGAATTACTCTAGGTGTTTTAGTGTTCTGTTATCAGCCCCACAATGATAATTTCAATAAGCAGTTAGTGCTAACTGCTTTGGAAGACAAAAGTTATTTTAAACAGATAGTGGATTCTGAATTTGGTGATAAAGAGTTTTACTCAAGATCGACTAGATACTTCAAAGAAGAATCTATTGAATCAATGTCAATAACGGTAGAAAAAGAAATTTCAACCATATTGGATCTTGTCTTAGGTCAAAGAACATTCCGTGTCATCATTAACAAGGGCGCTGAAGCGGAATATTTAATCGACGTAATCATAAGAGATGATTTGCAATACCGAATCGAAGAGTTTTATTTGAGAATTCAATAATATTTTCTAAAACGTAGTTTACATTCAATTAACAAGCCACCCATGTTAAAAGAAACCGTTTTGCGGAGCAGGCAATATAAGTCATAGCTTTAAATAACACTAGATTGAGCAGCGGCAAAGCGGTCGGCTTTATGATAGCTAAGTTTACATGGACATATATGGACGCTCCCGTGATGTCAACTTACTATTTGCCCCTTCGAAAAGGATAAGGGGTCAAGTCATTTGATCATTAAAACTTTATTGATGGGGTCATATTGATGGGGGCAGAGCGGTTGATTTAACAAAATAGCCTACTATTTTCATATTATCGATACATTTTTAGAGTGATGTACAGATGGCAAGGCTTCCGCGTTTAAACCTACCGGGTATTCCGCAGCATATTGTCCAGCGTGGGAACAATCGCCAGGTAAGCTTCTTTGCTGAGCATGACTACGCAGTCTACCTGGATAAACTCAAAGAATACGCTAAAAAGTACAAAGTGGCAGTGCATGCCTATGTATTGAGTAACCATGTACATGTAGTGGTGCATGTGGATAAAGATGAGGCCCTTAGCTTGGATATTGATGAGGTGTTAAGGCGCTATCACCAGTTACACAACGGCACATTATGGACCCAAAAATATGTACGGGGGGATGAATCAAGCCCCGGCGAGGGTATTACCGTTGACGAAACGGTTGAAGCGTATCGCCAACGGCTTTATGACATCAGCTGGTTGATGCGGGACTTAAATGAAAACATTGCCCTGGAAGCAAACAAAGAAGATAACTGTACAGGCCGATTCTGGGAAGGGCGGTTTAAGTCACAGGCCTGCTTTTACGGCAAGGAGGGATGAAAGTTCTGTATTGGCCTGCATGGCCTATGTGGACTTAA
>JAWUXW010000095.1:0-17878 GCA_034111125.1 Paraglaciecola sp. | reverse complement strand
AGCCCCAGTTTGAAAAAGAGGGGCTACTTTAAGACTATTTCATTTACATTGACGAGTGGGAATATAGAGAAAAGATAAAGAGTTTGTGCTGTAAACAGCACGGAAAGATTAGTTATGCGTTGACTTCGGGGGAGCGTCCATCTATGTGTATGTAGTGCTAGCAAAGCATATTTGGCGATTATTTCTGCGCTGGATTATATGTTGAGGAACACCTACAGGACTAACTCGGGGCAATCTGGCCATTTGTTTACATCCGTGTAAATTGAGGAAGTAAAAGTATATCTCAGGATTAGAAAATTAAGTTAACCCTGACCCCAGTTCTGCCAGTGAATCTTCGGGCCTAAAGGCCCTCCTACGGGCGAGATGGCGGCCATTGTAGGACCGCCTTTAGGCGGGAAAATTAACTACCTTACGAAGGTGGTTATTATTCGCGGGCGTCAGAAACGCAAAAAGCCTCCCGATTAAGGTGGCTTATTACTTAAATGGGAGCCCCGTCCCGGCAAGGGCAATCCACTGGCGTGAAAAGCCAATGCAATGTTGTGACTAAGGCTACAGTAATCACAACTTTGACTTGAATTCCCATTTTTGTTTATTTTTTTAATACGATACGATACTTCGCCTTTCCGCTCCTGAGCCTATCAATAGCCTCATTAATTTGCTCGAATCTGAAGGTTTCAATCACTGGTTTAATGTCATGCAAGGCGGCAAATTCTAACATTTTAGCAATTGTGGCGGGACTGCCAACGGGAGAGCTGGATATTTGACGTTGTGCGCTCATCATTGAGAAGACGCTTACATCGAGGGGCTCAGTGGTGGCACCAACAAAATGTAATCGGCCTCGTGGTTTTAGGGTTTTTAGATATAAATTCCAGTCTAATTTAACGTTCACCGTAGATATGATGAGGTCAAAGGAACTGGCAGCATCGCCTATTTCTTGTTCATCCCGTGAGTTCAAGGTGTGATGTGCCCCCAAAGCTAGGGCATCCAGTTTTTTGCTCTCGCTAGAGGTGAACGCGGTGACATTACAGCCCCAGGCGTTCAAAAATTTGAGGGCCATATGACCCAAACCACCAATGCCAATTACTGCTACTTTGTCGGTGGGCTTGATGTTGTACTCAACCAAGGGATTAAACACCGTTATACCACCACAAAAAAGTGGCCCGGCAGATTCCAGCTCAACTCCATCTGGGTTCACTACTACACTGTTCGCCTCAGCACGGACTTTGTCGGCAAATCCGCCGTGATGACCAACGATAGTCGGCCTGGCACTAGAGTATAAATTATGATCTCCTGAGTCGCATGGTGTGCATTGATTGCAGTAGCCCGCATGCCAACCCAAACCAACAACTTGACCCACCTTTAGTTTTTTGACCACGCCTCCCGCTTGGATGATTTTGCCTACCACCTCATGACCTCCAACAACGGGATAGCCGGTGACGCCTCATTCATTATCTATTACGCTCAAATCGCTGTGACAAATTCCGCAGTACATGACCTAAAGCTCTACTTCGCCAGGTTTTACTTCTCCGGGATCGTAGTCATAGGCACTGAGTTTATCTTTGGCTTTATGTGCGGCGTAGCATGTATCATGCTTATCTCCGGTTAGGGTCGGTTTTGGTATAATCAGGGATGTACTAACACATCCAGTTATTGAGTTTGGCTTGATCGAATATTTCGATAAACACGGTATCTTTAGGCGCGGATTGAACAATAAAATCGAAATGCTTCATTTGTTGATTACGCATCACATGTAAGCATAGGGTTTGCCCCACGCTGTAAGCATCTAACATAACATTTAATTTATCAACGGAGACTTGCCAATGATTCAATGCTAATAGTATGTCTCCCACTTGTAAACCTGCTTTAAATGCGGGCGTATTTTCTTCTACTTGAATCACTTTCACCCCTATATCAAGGGCAGTCACGGTTGCCCCCAACGCATTGTGAACCGGCTTTTTAGCTCCTAAGCCACCTTTATCCTGCAGGGTGTTTCGTGCTCTGAATTTCACCTGTGCACCAAAAGCCTCAAGTAAATTAATCGCGGGCAGTTCGTGGGTGGTATATAAGGCAGACTGCAAAAAATCTTCCAGATCAATCTGCATATGTTCCTTCAGCAGTACTTGGATCACATTTTTTTTAGTTGGAATGTTTTTCCGTCCGTAATGTGTCCAAAGTAAACGCATAACATCATCCAAACTTTGCTGATGAGCACTATTTTGTCGTATCAGTAGATCCAAACATAAGGCGATTACCGCCCCTTTATTGTAGTAACTGACGATGTTATTTATCGCACTGGCGTCTTGCTGATAAAATTTGGTCCAGGCATCGAAACTCGATTCTGTGACGGTTTGTTTTAAGCGTCCGTTATTTCTGTGCAATCGAGTCAGGTTTTGCCCCATTAATTCCAGGTAACTTTCAGTGCTGATTACCCCGCAGCGTTGTAGGCTGAGGTCGTCGTAGTAACTGGTAAAGCCTTCGTAGATCCAAAGTTGCTCGGTATAACGTTCAGACTGTAAATTTGCCTGGTGTAATTCGCCGGGTTTGATCCTTTTCACATGCCAGCTGTGAAAGAACTCGTGGCTGCATAGGCTCAAAAATCGACGGTAGCCTTCAGGCATTCTATCTTTATCGGCAATGGATGGAAGATCATCCCGCCCGTATAACAGTGCTGTTGAAGACATATGCTCCAATCCGCCAAACCCATCACCAGTGAGCATGGTAATAAACAGGTAGCGTTCCATAGGCGGTGTATCTGCAAATAGCTGAATATGATGGTGGCATATTTTTCTTAAGTCTTGGCCGATCCTATGGGTATCACTGTTATGTCCACCTGCAAGTATCAACTCAAAGCTTACGTCGTTGCTGGTAAAGGGAACGATGTCGTAATCTCCCATCAATACGGGATGGTCAATCAGTTCCTCATAATTTTTAGCTTGATAGTATCCGAAATCGTGATAGTTGGTGTTTTTAGCCAGCGCTAATGTTGTGGCTACCCGCCACCCTGGTGTCGCTCGGTCTTGGGGCTTCACGAGTTCGACCATACAGGAAGAATCAGTTTGACCTTCTACCGCAAGAAACACACTAGTGCCATTGAAAAAAGCGAATTCATCATCCAGATAGGCGCTGCGTACCGATAAATCAAAGGCATAAACATCGTATTCTATGCTGACCTTGCCAACGTGAGGAGCCAGTTGCCAAGTCTGTTTGTCTGTTTTGTGATATGGAATCGCAGCACCTGTGGCATCTTGAGCACTAAAATCCGTAATGCTTTTAGCAAAGTCGCGGATCATATAACTTCCAGGTATCCACGCTGGCAAGCTTAAGACTTGCCCCAATGGTTGGGGAACGTCTATGTCTAATCGTATGGTCAGTATATGGCTAACGACTGATTTGATACTGACTTGATAACGAATTACAGTTGGTAGATTTGACATATCAGCTGGCTCTTAAGAGGTTTAGATTGAATACGGGCCTAACATAACTCAAATCCTTGTTAATAAGACAAAAATTTGTTTTTCTAAGGTTTTTGTCAGTATAATTTGCGAATGAATGAATACTGTTAATATTTAAAGCGTTTAAGGACAGAATAAATTATGGCCATTTTGCAGGAAAAAGTTGGATTAACAAATGATGACTTGCGAAAAATACGCCTAATGCACCCTGGCATGCCGGTCGATTTACAAGTGACTTCGCCGAGTTCGACCAAAAGGGTCAGGACCGAATTTGTTGGTATGGATAGTACCCGTAATATGATTATACGCTTTCCCGACGAGGGTAAGTGTGGAAGCTTACGTGATGCTATTTACGCTGATAATACGATGGTTGTCCGCTATATATTGGAAGAGGACACAGGCGAAGTCATTGCTTTTAAAATAAAAGTGATTTTGGTTTTGACTAAACCAAGTCATTTGATTTTTACCACTTTCCCGTTAGCCATTCAAAGCCACGATTTGCGTGCCGAACAGCGAGCACAAACACAGATAGCGGCCACCTTATTGGATGCAACGGATGACAGTGAAATATGCCATTGTTTAGTGAGAGATATCTCATCTCAGGGATGTCGTATTAGTGTCGACCGCGCCACACAAGGTACCAGACTGACTGTTAAACAACAGATGAAAATGTACTTCCCCCAAGCCAAGGGTAAAGAGTTATTACTACGGGGTAGTGTTATGAATAATAAGTCGGATGAAGTCATGTACTTTTATGGAATTAAATTTGAGTCGTCTGAGGATGAAGTAAATCACTTACTGGCCCAATTGATGATTTCAGCCAACTAAAATAAACTGATCATAATGTAATTAGAATAAATCGCTGCCATTGATCTTCCGTGCAGGTAGTTATTGCTGCTTAACTCAGTAATTGTTAAGTTAAGGTTAATGAAAAGATGGAGTTAATATAGTAGATGCGTCAAGTAGATTTTTTGCTAAACGAATATAGTGAGAGCCATAAGAACAAAATCAATATCCTGATCCACGCCATTGCCGTGCCGGCCATTTTTTTTGTAAGTATTGGACTCATTTGGTCGATACCCACACCCAAATTATTAGAATATTTTGCTGTTACCTGGGCGCATGTGCTGGTGATCCCGGCTTTGTATTATTACTTCAAATTGTCGGGGCCGATTGGTGCTGCAATGACGTTGCTGAGCATGGCCTCCTTTATGGGCTTAATGTTACTTGAAGCGGCAGATATTTCTGTTTGGAAATTTTCTTTAATATTGTTTGTTGTGATGTGGGTTTTGCAATTTATTGGCCATCATATAGAGGGCAAGAAACCATCGTTTATCAAAGATCTGCGGTTTTTACTGGTCGGACCCGCCTGGTGGTGGGGGCATTGGTTAAAGCGTCTAAAAATTCCTTACTAATTTTCTATAAACCTAAACTACCAGAAAGAGTTTAAAAATCTGAGTCTATTTGGAAAAGTATCTCCGGGTGGTTTAGCTCGAATTCTTGTGACGGACGGTATTTTCCTTAAGACCAAGCATCAGTTTCTGTCGCACTATTAATGTATAATTTGCCACATATATTTGAATCCTTCTAGGAAAGCCTGTGCAGCAGTGGCAAAAATTGGTCGACACTCAAGAACGTTTATTTTGGACATTGCACACCGCTGGTTGGTTTGGCTTTGCTATCGCCTATTACATCGGTTCCTTCTTACATGAGATGCGCAGTGTATGGGTGTTTGTCATAGTGTTAAATGCTTACGCTGGTTGGTTACTGACTATCCCACTTCGCTACGTTTATCGACGAGCGATGAGCTTGAGCCCCTTGAAAATGATATTTTTGGTGCTGACTAGCGCCTATGTTGTTGCACTCGCCTGGGCCCTGGTAAAAAACGTTAATCTTTGGGAAATTTATAAAAAAGGCTATCGACCAGAAGAATGGTACATGTATTTCACTAATGCATTGAATTCAGTGATCATGATTGGTTGTTGGACCGCTGCTTACTTCGGCATTAAAAACTTTCAGATGCTGCAAAAGGAAAAGCAAAATGTATTAAAGGCCTCAACTATGGCCCATCAAGCGCATATTAAAATGTTGCGCTATCAACTGAACCCCCATTTTCTGTTTAATACCTTAAACGCTATTTCGACTCTTATTTTGATGAAAGACAATAAGACTGCGGATGCTATGGTAAGCCGTTTAAGCGACTTTTTGCGCGATTCACTGGACAAGGACCCGATCAAACGTGTGCCTCTGCGGCAGGAAATTCAAGCGCTGGAACTGTATCTGGAAATTGAGAAAGTCCGTTTTGAAGAACGTTTGACGGTTGAATGGGATGTACAGGAAAATACAAACCAGGCATTGGTGCCAAGTTTAATATTACAGCCACTAATCGAAAATTCGATTAAATTTGCCATTTCCAAGATGCAAGATGGTGGATTTATCAGTATTTCTGCAAAATCCTTTGGCCATGATCTGATGTTGCAAGTGAGCGACAACGGCCCTGGTGCCGAGATTGTTGACGGTCAGTTACTACGTGTATCTGAGCAAAGTGGCGGCGTGGGTTTATGCAATATACAGGAACGCTTACAATCCCTTTATGGCAAAAATTTCTCTTTCGCGGTATCGCATAATCAGCCTACAGGTATTACAGTAAGCATTCGAATTCCTTACGAGACAAGTGAGAAACCAGTTGAAAATTAACACTATAATAGTGGACGATGAGCCGCTCGCACGTAAAGGCCTTGCCTTGAGACTGGCTGATTATGACAATATCAACGTAGTGGGAGAATGTAAAAATGGCATTGAAGCCGTATCACTCATCCCTCAGCTGAGACCAGATTTGGTGTTCCTGGATATCCAAATGCCAGGCTTAAATGGTTTTCAGGTTATCAACAAACTACGTGAATTAAACCAGCCGATCCCATTAATTATCTTTGTCACAGCATTTGACACCTATGCCATCATGGCCTTCGATATTCATGCTCTGGATTACGTATTAAAACCCGTTGATGGAAAACGGCTGCAAGCGGCCGTCGATAAAGTTGCACAATATATCGCCCTGCATGAAGAGGAGGGCCACAAGCATAAATTAGCAAAACTCGTGGCAGACTATACTGGCGATGATTGCGAAGACATTCTGCGTAAACTGGCCAGCGGAGAAGAAATTAATACCAATCCTTATGGTGAAATTTTAGCGATTAAGGATGGTAGCGAGGTTACCCGGGTCAATATTAATGATATCCAATGGGTAGATGCTGCCGGGAACTACATGTGTGTGCATGCTACCGAACAAACCCATATTATGCGCCGCACCATGAAGGAGCTTGAAGACGATCTCGACCCAAGAAAATTTGTGCGAGTGCATCGTTCTGCCATCGTTAATATCAACTATGTACAAAAGTTGGTTAGCCACATTAGCGGTGAATACCATCTTATCTTAAGTAACGGTAGTGAGCTAAAAGTGAGCCGCAGCCATCGTGATCAGATCAAAGAGATGATTAGGCTGTAAAGACAATATCAAACAGGATTGGCTTTATTATCTATATCAAAAAACGCCTGTTGGATCTTTGCCAGGTAGGTATCCAGCGGTTTATGTTGTTCCCAGCTTCGCTCAATAGGGTGGGTGATAAGTTGGTTGTTCTGCTCGCCGACCATCACACTGCTTTTCCCTGTCAGGGCCATTTCAACCCCATAAGCCCCTAATTTAGTAGCTAACAATCTATCCTGACTAACCGGTGAACCTCCCCTTTGCACGCGCCCGAGGATGACCGGTCGGCATTCAATATGGGTTCTTTCATGCAGTATCTGGGCTAAATTTGTAAGGCCTCCAGGCCACAAGTTCTCAGCAGTTACAATAATATAACTGGAGCTACCTCGAGTACGTTTAGCTGTGTAGATGAGAAATAATGCTGTCAATCTCCGTCTCCATATCAGCACAGAGTTCGGGAACGAATACTTGATCAGAGGCTGAGGCAATAGCAGCACTTAAGCCAATAAAACCCGCATGTCGTCCCATCACTTCAACTAAAAATATGCGCTCGAAGGCATCAGCGGTGTCTCGCACCTTGTCGATCGACTCAAGGGTAGCCTCAATAGCGGTAAAGTAGTCGATGGTCGCATCGGTGCCTTGTATATCATTATTGATGGTTCCCGGTAAACCAATAAGCTGTCCTGACCAATGTTCTGCCAAATGATATGCACCGCCAAAGGAGCCGTCCCCAGCGATGACCAATAATGTTTCTATGCCCAATGCATCGAGATTTTTTGCCGCAAGTACTACTGCTTGCTCGGTTTTGAACTCCAGGCAGCGAGCACTGCGTAATAGGGTGCCGCCCCGTTGAATGATATTTGCCACGTTTTTTTTTCGTAACATAAAATATTCTTGCTCTAATAAACCATTGTAACCATGTCGATAAGCGATTACTTCTAATCCAAAATGGTGCCCGGTCAGTACAATAGAACGTACGCAGGCATTCATACCAGGCGCGTCTCCACCAGAGGTTAGAACGGCAATTCTTTTCATGGATTAGTGCTCACAGCTTGTTTTTATCAACTGCAGAGCAGGATCTAAAAGGCTGTCCAATAATTGTAAGCAAATTAGTCGTTTATCTTCACAAACAGCTGAAATGTGGGAGACTATGCTGATTGAGTATCACTTATTTTCGAGCAAACCTTGAGTACCTTATGAAACGTTTAATTATTCTGATCCTTGTGAGTTTTTCTTTACTGAGTGCCTGCAGTTCGAAGCTTGCCTATAACAATGTAGATTGGTTGCTGTATTGGTATTTAGATGACTACATTGAACTCAGTCGGGAGCAAAAGGGGCAGCTAGACAGCAAGCTTGATGGCTGGCTAGCCTGGCATAGAAATAGTGAACTGGTTGAATACCAAGGACATGTACTACAGCTACAACAACAGATACGAAGCGATACGTTAAATGCTGAACAATGGTTGGAACACTTTGATCTTGGTCGCAAGCACTGGTTGCGTGCCCGGGATAAGATCAGTCCTGAGTTGGTTGCCATGGCACCGCAGCTAAGTGATGAGCAAGTTAATAGTTTGTTTGAGACTCTGGAAAAAGGAAATAAGAAGCGTGAAAAGAAGCGGGCTAAAAACTCCTTCGAAGAGCGCCAAGAAGATAGCCGTGAGAATATTGAGGGACAAATAAAAGATTGGGTCGGCCGATTGAGCCCCGAGCAAAAATCGATGGTTGCAAGGCACAGTACACAACTAGAGTCCACTTTTGACGACTGGATGGTCTATCGTCGAAGTATTCAAAATCAAGCGAAGATTATTCTCCTGCAACGTCATGAAAACCCTAGCTTTCAGGCCAATTTATTATACTTAATTCAACATCCAGAAGAATGTAGACAGCAGACTTATATAGATAAATCGGAGACTAATCGTCGTGTTTTTGCCGAACTACTTGAGAATGTTAGTAACAGTTTGAGTGAGAAACAACGTAAAAAATTGCTCAAAAGACTGCAAGGCTTGATTGATGATCTCGATGATCTAGTTCAGGATTGATGTGACAACATCGATGCGCCATTGGTATGGCTTTAGTTTGTCGTTATTGGTTGCCTTTTTGTGGGGTGTGTTGCCGGTTTTTATTAAACTGTCTTTGCAGTCAATGGACGCAGTAACGATAAGCTGCTACCGCTTTGCCGTGGCAGGATTATTTGTGTTTATTCTATTGTGGCGAAAGCGCTCTTTGTCGGTGATGAGAAAATTAGTGTTGCAGAAAAAGCTCTAGTTGCTGGTCGCCACCTTATTTTTGGTGGCAAACTATGTCTCCAAGGTGAAAGGACTGGAGTATTTGTCCCCCGGAAGCCACTCAAATTATCATGCAGCTTGGACCATTTTTGTTGATGATGGGTGGCATAGTGTTTTAGCATAGTGTTTTATGCCGAACGCTTTACTGCCATTGAAAAATGTGGTGTCCTCCTCCTATCTTCGGGCCTGTTGTTATTCTTCAATGACAATTTAGGCGAGCTTGTGAGCTCATTGGACGAATACACGATTGGTGTACTATTTGTGGTTTTTTCGGCATTTTGCTGGGCTACCTAGGCCTTAATGCAAAATCAAGAAAACACTCAAATAAAGCAATAGCTTAAGATTATTAAGCTGGCCTGTGGGAGAGTAATAATTACCCTGTGGCAATGAGATTGGGAGTATGTACTTAATATACTGCCGGCGGCAGTACGGGTAAAATTAAAAATACCTGATATCACTTACAACAATCGCCAAAAAGTTTGCTAATGTAGCGGCAATTATTGTTAAAGGATACGGTTGCTGGTGTTTGATTTTTGTATAGTAGGCGGTGGCATGGTGGGCGCTGCAAGCGCCTTAGGGCTGGCGAAACTTGGCTTCTCAATTGCACTGATTGAAAGCAATATGCCTCAGCCATTTGACCGGACGCAGCCCCCAGATTTGCGGGTTTCAGCCATTAGCATCGCCTCTGAAGGTACCTTAAACCAATTGGGAGCTTGGCAGCATATTAACGCTATGCGTTTGTGCCCTTATCGACGTTTGTCGGTGTGGGAAAAGCCCAATTGCCGCACAGATTTTAATTGTGCTGATATTCATGCCAGTCACATTGGAAATATTATTGAAAACCGGCTTGTCCAGCTTGGCTTGCATCAGGCCTTGCAGACCTATCCTTCGGTTACCTGGTTTAGCGCTACGAAAGTTCGCAAGATAACCGCTGGTCATTCTCCCGTAGTGGAATTAGCCGATGGGCAAACCATAACCAGCAAGATACTGATAGGCGCTGATGGAGCCAATTCACAGGTACGTCAGGCGGCTAATATTGGTACACAAGGTTGGCAGTATGCTCAGCAAGCGTTGGGTATTCAAATCAAAACTAGTGGACCCCAACAGGATATTACCTGGCAACAGTTTACGCCAACGGGGCCAGTGGCATACTTACCACTGTATGAGGGCTATGGTTCGCTGGTATGGTACAACGAAGTAGAGAAAATTCGCTATTTAAAGGCCTTGTCCAGGCAAAAGTTGAAACAACAAATCATATTGAATTTCCCTCAAGATTTAATGGACTTTGAAGTACAGCAGGTGGCGAGTTTCCCCATCACTCGCATGCATGCTAATCAATATGTAAAAGACAATGTCCTGTTAATCGGCGACGCAGCTCACAGTATTAATCCTCTGGCCGGACAAGGGGTGAATCTGGGGTTTAAAGATGTTGCCGCCTTACTGGATGTTTTTAGTCAACAACCGGCGATAGACAATCCGAATATTTTGCGGGCTTACGAAACAGCCCGCCGTCGGGAAAATTTATTAATGATGAGTGCAATGGATGCCATTTACGGTACTTTCAGTAACCAGCATGCACCTATGCGACTCATTCGAAATTTAGGTTTAAAAATGGCCAATAACAGCGGCCCAATCAAGTTAAGGGTTATGAAGTATGCAATGGGTTTGTAGTATAATAGAGTTAGAAAATACGGGGCAGGACTTACTATGACGGTACTTATTATTCTTGGCGTCTTGTTTTTGGCATTAGTGATCATTGTGCCGATGCTAGAGCGTTCGAAATTCAGGATGTCAGGCGAGCAAATGTCCAAACTAGGTCGCTGGATATTACCTTTGCTGGTCGTGATGATTATTGTGCAGTTGTTTATGCATTACGGGGCTTAAGCTTGTGGACAGAAAGCCATTGCTTAATTACCAGTAAAAAGTACTAATCTGGAGTTCTATCATGGAGTATATGCAAGTACTTGGTTTTACCTTTGTCACCTTACTTTTAGTCGTATCACCGGGGCCGAATGGTTTGCTGATCGCTAAAACGGTGCCAAGTGCTGGTAAGGCGTCCGGCTTTGCCAATGTTGCTGGTTTTATCGCTGGGTTTTATTTGCATGGTGCCCTTTCTATCTTGGGTATTTCAGTATTATTAATGAAATCAGCCGAGTTTTTTTTTGTATTTAAGCTACTCGGTGCTACCTATCTAATATGGATTGGTATTAAGTCCTTACTGGCTGCCTGGCGCAATGTTGAGCCCGCGCTAAAAACGGATTGCTCTGAAAACCAGAGTGAAAGCTTAGGAAAAGCCTTTTTTGAGGACTTTTTAACTAATGCTCTAAACCCAAAGGTATCGATGTTCTATCTGGCTGCTTTCCCTCAGTTTATTCCTCTAGGTGAAAGTGCGCTGATCTATGGTTTATTGCTAGTCACTATTCATGCAACTATTAATGCCGTCTGGTTTGCCTCCATGGTGGTATTAGTTGGGCGCTTAAGTGTGATGGCGAAACAGGAGGTGTTTCCTCGGTTATTAAAGGGCTTAACGGGCGTAATATTTGTTGGCTTTGGCGCTAAGTTGCTCAACCTTGCGCCTAAGTAAAAATGCTTGCAGGGCAGGCCGCTTGCCTAAATGCGCACTAGCATCGTGAAACAAGCTATAAAGTCTTATCATCAAGATGAAGAAAGCCATTGGGTAGCAGAGTTGAATTGCGGTCATTTCCAACATATTAAACATAATCCACTCTGGACTAGTCGCCCTTGGGTTATTAGTGAAAAAGGCCGGGCACGAATGCTAGGCATGCAATTAAACTGCGTTAAGTGTGATGAAGTTGCGCCTTTGGATAAAGTTTGATTACGCAAGTCACAAAAATTCCATCATAAGACGCAAATAATGCTCAACTTAATCTCCTGCAAGGTCTTTGGCTAACGTACAATAAGGCCTTGAATAAGATTTAGGGCGCAGTTTGATGGCAGTTCATTGGTACCCCGGGCATATGCACAAGGCCCAGAAGGAAATTAAAGAGGTATTGCCTCAGGTTGACTTACTGATTGAGGTGCTGGATGCACGTATTCCCTACTCAAGTGAAAATCCGGCCATAGCCGCCATGCGTGGTGATAAACCCTGTATCAAGGTACTGAGCAAAACCGACCTGGCCGATCCCGACGCGACTGCACAGTGGCAAGAACACCTTGAGCGGGAGAGGGGAGTTAAGACCTTCGCCACCACCACCGAGCAACCGGCAAAAATGAAGCAAATTCTTGAGCTTTGTCGCAAAATGTTGCCTGAAAGAGACGCCAGCGTAAAGTCTATCAATACCATGATTGTCGGTATCCCCAATGTGGGCAAGTCAACCCTTATCAATATTTTAGCGGGCCGGGTCATTGCTAAAACTGGCAACGAAGCGGCGGTTACTAAAACCCAGCAACGGATTAATATTGGCAATGGCATTATGCTCATGGATACTCCAGGTATTCTATGGCCCAAGCTTGAAAACCCTAACAGTGGTTATCGTTTAGCCGCTACTGGTGCCGTTAAAGACACGGCGATGGAATATGATGATGTGGGCTTTTATACCGCTGATTATCTGATTAAGAACTACCCGGAGTTACTCAAAGATCGTTTCCAGCTGGCATCCGTTCCGGATACGGAAATTGAATTCTTAGAGCTGGCGGCAGCTCGGCGTGGGTCTTTGATGGCAGGGGGAAGGGTAAATCTGCATAAAATTTGTGAAGTGCTTATCAACGAGCTGCGCTCGGGAAAATTGGGCCGGATCACCCTGGAAACCCCAGTTATGGTCGAGCAAGAAGAAATTGAAATGGCAGCGGTAATGGCAAAAAAGGCCGCAGAAAAAATTGAGCGCAAGCAGAAATTTAAAACGGGCTCGCTCACTCCGGACAAGAAAGATCGCAAAGAAAAACGCATAGAAAAAGTCAACAGCAGACGAAAAAAGTCGTGAATGAGATACTGTGAAAGCCTGTACTCAATGCGGTAAATGTTGTACCAAGTACAGTAATGGCGGATTGTCGGCCACTGCCGAAGAAATTGAGATGTGGGCCCTATTCAGACCGGATATCGCCGAATATGCGCAAAACGGTAAGATTTGGATGGATCCCACTACAGGTAAAAAAATAGATCTTTGTCCCTTTTTGCGTCTAGTGCCAAACCCTTCTGGAAGCAATCCAGCCATTTACACTTGTGATATATATTTTGATCGTCCGGACGACTGCAAATATTATCCGGTGACCGTCAAGCAAATGCTTGATGATGAATGTGAAATGATTGAAATTCAGGATCTGACTGATCTCAAACAAGCTCAGAAGAGGCTCAACACCTTAATGGCGGATAGTCGGCCTCCCTATGAACTAGATGAATAGGGATCAGAATTACTAGTGGTAGATTTTTAAGTGCTTACGTTAGTTCATAGCTGGTAGTGATCTTGACTTTGTCTTGCAGCATTAACATCACCGAACAGTATTTTTCGGCGGACAATTGCACTGCCCGAACCAGATGCTTTTCACTGACCTTAGCCCCCTTAACCTTATAGTGGGCATGAATGGCGGTGAATACTCTAGGTGCATCTTCGGCTCTTTCGGCGCTTAGTTCACAAGTACAATCTGAAATATCCTGTCGTGATTTTTTTAGGATATCGACTACATCGATAGAAGAGCATGCACCCACGGCCAGTAAAACACTCTCCATTGGGGTAAGTGCGCTACCCTCACTATTCCCATCCATGATGATACTTTTGCCTGAATCGGTCTTGGCTTCGAAACACAAATTCTGTTGCCAGGTGACGCTTGCTTTCATTTTTTCACTATCCCTATTTATTCTTTTACTAAGGTGATTTTGCTTTTATCCAGCAATATACGTTTCTGTTTGTACAGGGCACCAATGGCTTTTTTATAAGCACCTTTGCTGACATTAAAGCGTTTGGCGATCTCATCAGCCGGGCTTTTATCGGTTAGGGTAGATATACCGTCGTGGGCCATTAAGTCTTCAATTATTTGTTCGGTAAGTCCCTTACGTGCATTGTCATCGTGAAATTGGAAACAAAGATCAATTTTACCGTCGTCCCGAATGTTTTTAATAAAGCCGGGTAGGCGATCGCCAAATCTCAGTGGTTTAAACAATTCGTCTTTAAAGATAAGGCCTAGATGGGTGCCATTGATGACGGCTTTATAGCCCATGTCACTGTGCCCACATATCAGTAAATCCACTGCTTGTTTAACAGTGAAATCTGTGGACTGTTCGTTGAGATAAGCCCGATAACGAGTGGAGGCGGCTAATCGACCAGTGTTTTCGTCAAAAAACACAAAGACTACATAAGACAGGCCTTCAGACATGGGGAAGTCTTGTTCGCTATACGGTACCAGTAGGTCTTTGTCCAAACCCCAATCTACAAAGGCCCCCACATCATTAACGCTAACCACTTGCAGGTAGGCGCATTCATTCACCTGGGCGAGGGGCTTTTTAAAGGTGGCAACTAGCCTGTCATCACTATTTTGATATACAAACACCTCTAATTTGCTGCCTATTTCGCAGTCTGCAGGGGCTTCATGATTGGTAAGCAGAATTTCACCAAAGTCGCCCCCTTCCAGGTAATAACCGAAGGGAACCTGATTGATGACTTCAAGGGTATTGAATTGGCCAATTTGCAGCATAATGTCGGACTTATAAACTAGAGTTTGAGTTAGTCGATGATTATAACCGATAAGCTGTCCGACCTATACTCAAACCAACTTGAAAAACATGTTTCAGGTAGTTTGCTTATAAACACGAAGAAAAAAATAAAGCTTAAGTTGGTTTGTAATTTTTTCGTGGCATAATCTATCTAAATCGAAAGTAAACTATTTTCAGCGTCAGAGCACCCTTATGAGTATCGTATTTTTAAATGGAGAATATCTCCCCATGCAGGAAGCCAAAATATCGCCTATGGACAGGGGTTTTTTGTTTGGCGATGGTATATATGAAATGGTGCCTTCCTACAGTGGCAAACCTGTTAGTTTTGCACCTCATATTGAGCGTATGCAAAGAGGCCTTGATGAAATAGGCCTTGAGCTGTTGATGACAGAAGACGATTGGCGTAGGGTGGCGGCTGAATTAATCCAAAAAAACGGCAGCGGTAACCTTGGGCTGTATCTGCACGTGAGTCGCGGTGCGGATGTAAAACGCTTTCACGCCTACCCAGACAACATCAGCCCAACGATTTTTGCCTTTGCATTTGAAATAGCACCTGCTCCTATCCCTGATAAAAATCAGGCCAAGGCCTTTAAAGTGCATAGCAGCGAAGATCTGCGCTGGAAACGCTGCCATATCAAGTCCACGTCTTTGTTGGGCAATGTCATGCACTTTCAACAAGGTCATGATGCAGGCGTGCATGAAACTATTTTGTATAATACGAAGGGAGAACTAACCGAAGCCAGTGCCTGTAACGTCTTCGTGGTTAAAGACGACGTCGTGATCACGCCGCCCCTGGACAATCAACTATTGCCGGGCATTACCCGCTATATGTTGTTAGATATCCTTCGAAGAGACGGTGTGATAGCAGTTGAAGAGCGAGTTATCCTAATGGATGAAGTGCGCAATGCCGATGAGTTATGGTTAACTAGCTCAAGTAAGGAAATTGCGCCAGTGATTGAGCTTGATGGCAAACCGGTGGGCAATGGCAGAGTAGGGGATATTTGGCAATTAGCTCAAACCCTGTATAGCGCCAATAAATACAATTACTAAGTTAAAATAAGTAGCTAAACATCCCGATGTCTCGACCAAGCCAAATTATTATTGATCTCAATGCTATTCGGGCCAACTGTGCCTTAGCCCAAACCCTTGCTCCCCATTCTAGTACCGTGGCCGTAGTAAAAGCCGATGCCTATGGCCATGGCGCTGTCGAAGTCGCCCGGGCCCTTGAGTCTCAAGTGGCGATGCTAACCGTTTCTTGCTTAGAAGAGGCCATAGTCCTGCGAGAAGCGGGTATTCAAAAGCCCATCTTGTTACTTGAAGGCTGTTTTTCAGCTGAGGAAATTGTGCAGGCTGCCCAGCATAAATTAGAGCTTGTGGTACACACACAGCATCAAGTGAGCGATCTACAAAACAGTAGTGTAGATCATCTATTTAAGGTTTGGCTTAAGATCGACTCTGGCATGCACCGCTTGGGTATTGACCCCACAATGGCAGTAACTACCTATCAGCAGCTCTCATCGCTGCCCTGTATTGATAACATCGTCTTGTGTACCCATTTAGCCAGCGCCGATCAGCTGGAGAGTGATTTTACCCTTAAGCAATTAACCTGTTATGAGGAGGCGATTGAGCCTATTTTATTGGCAATTGGTGCATCTCAGAAGAAAGAACCTGAGCAATCAATGGCAAACTCGGCAGGCATTCTGGGCTGGCCACAAGCAAGATTAAGCTGGAATAGGCCGGGCATTATGCTCTACGGCTTGAGTCCCTTTGCAGAGGCTCACCCTCAGGCAGATAAGTTGCTGCCTGCTATGACCTTTAAGTCGCAGATTATTGCCCTGCGGGACATTCAAGCCGGTGAATGTGTGGGCTATGGGCATAGCTGGCAAGCTCCGCGCTATTCAACCATCGCCACAGTAGCAGTTGGTTATGGTGATGGCTATCCACGCACCGCCAAGTCAGGTACGCCCGTGCTTATCAATGGTCACAGAGCGCCGCTAGTGGGCAGAGTCTCGATGGATATGATTTGTGTTGATGTAACTAACTTGGCCCAGGTAAAACTGGGTGATGAGGCGCTATTGTGGGGGATGGCCAGAAGAGGGCAATATCTTTCAGCCAATGAAGTGGCCGGCTTTGCTGGCACTATCGGTTACGAACTTGTTACCCGCATGCCCACTCGGGCAAAACGCAGCTTTATTTGAATGCTTTTTACTATTTTAGTCAATTCTTTGCCGACCTTAGCGGCAAAAAACCAACAAAATATTCCCCGTTTCTGTCAAGCCGCTGCTCGCCGGTTTTCATGGCGCGATAAAGTGTCGAAATTCAGCGATAAAGGCTGCTGCAAAATGTCTGAAAATAGCGCTAAAACACTGTTTTTATCAGGAATGTAACCATTTTATTCAAGGCCGAATTTAGGCAAACTTCATTACATTCTCGCTGAGCAAATATTGTCTTTTGAAGTGATTTATATGACATGGACGCACAAACAGAGCGTCAATTAACTTACTCAACGAGTGCCATTATTATGAAACTTTATTAGCAGCAGTTGTCGCCACTATAGGTTTGTCAGCACTAAGCTGTCATGTATTTGAATCCAAGCAAGCTATTGCCAGCAGTGATATGCAGCCTTATGTGTTTACCTACAATTTTAACCAGCAGGTTGATCCCGTTGCCAAGCAATATAATGCAACCCGCCAAACCTTAGATTATGTCTTGGCACTGGATATCCAGGATCAGGTTTATAGCCCCTTGAACACCATTGTCGAAGCTAATAACAGCATGTTCGCGATGAAAAGAGCGAAGGACAATTCTAAACTTAGCCTTAGTGAATATGCGAAGGACAAGGGGACGGGTGTAATGAGTTTAACGCTTATCATCACCAGTCCCCTTACTACTTTTGCTGAAACTCTAGATGCCAGTATGCAAAGCAAACATCAATTTCTTACATTCATCGCAACCAAGCTTTAATTACCCGATACACTTCTGGATGATTGAG
>JAWUXW010000094.1:0-13411 GCA_034111125.1 Paraglaciecola sp. | reverse complement strand
TGGCAAGGCTAAGGGTAAGTAATACGGCTGAAATTTTAGTACGATTTAACATGATATTTTCCTATTAAGTTGTTTGTTTGAATAACTGCTTATCAGTTATTGCTTAAGTCAAAGTGCTATTTCTACTATTACAATGACTATTGCGAAAGTTGTGCCAAGTTTTAAAAACCATTTTTATCGTTATTATTCAATAATTTAAGTGAGCGGGGGTTTTTACCGAGACGAGATCTAATGTTAAGCCGTCCCAATAATGAGTAAATGCGTCCCAATATCGTGAATTTGACCAACCCACTTTAAAACTCATTGCAAACAAACCCTGCCCGCCATGCTGGCTTATCTTTTGAAGAGTAAATGACAAGCATATCAGACAGTCTGAGACTAACATGGAGTTAGGAAGGTAGGTTCTAAATTAGCTACTGCCAAAGGAGCCAATGGTGCAGCACGGCAGCTTTATCAAACCTGCCAGGGTTGGCAGTAAGTGAAGCACTCCTTACGGCTAGCAATCGCTTTAACTCCCCTTGACTAAAATCAGTCGTCAACCTTCTTGAGCCATGTTGTTCAAACACACCGTCTACGCCTTTATCCTTTAACGCACACAATAAAAAATAGGTGGCATAAAAAGCGTCTCCCAATAAGACATCGTCGGTTTGTAGAGTATCGCGCATGCTTCTAAGCAAGGTTTGTTCATCTCTGCCTTTTCCCTTGCAAGGGCATGAAGACATATCCAGCAGTGCACCACTGCCAAGGCAAATGATACTCACCATACGACACAAGGGAAAACCCAGCCCTGGCTTTTGACTGCCAGGTTGGGGGTAAGCCGCTTGATTGGCCGCGGTGTCTGGCAAACTTGATGTCATACCGTCAACCAACCTAATGGGGCGATTTTTCCAATGCCATTGATGAGGGGAGTTGGCACTTAATAATTGCCCTGTGTATCGAGTTAATGCTGAGGGTAATACCAGTGGCATTCGTTGACGCGCCTTACATCAAAATCTAGCGGGAGATAAAAGACTATTTGGGCGCAAAAACAGGAACGTTGAGATGACTATATTCTTTCACGATTGGTTATGATATCGTTGCGATGAAATACTGTAAACTATTGATATATAATGAATTAATAATTATTAACGTGAGCAGATAAATTGTCACTCCGTATTTAGACTCATCATATAAAGTTTTAGAAATTCCGATAAACGACAGTCACAAGCCGTTGGCGCAAAGTACCTACCAACTCGATTATGTAAAAAACGGGTCCGCAGTCAAAAACTTTTTAAACGCATACAAAAACTCAATAATTAAATCTTTAACCGATTTAAATAGTGACACAGAACTTAATGGCCTATGGATAGGCAGATTGGTCATGGATGACAGGCCTCAATTGTTGTCCTTTGCTGTTTATCCTGATAAGCAATCAAACTTTACGCTAGACATAAACGGGGAGGATTATGTAAATACCACTTCGTTTATGGCAGAAGATATTACTAAAAACGAAGGCGTCTTTAATATCGACACTAGTCATCCTACTTTTGCCAATCAGCTATTAATAAACAGGGTGAGCAATTCTCAACTTCGCGGATACATGTATACGGTGCGTAAAGGTCAAACATTGCAGACTGGGGAGTTTTGGTTGTTGAGAGTAGAGTAATCATCTATGGTTCAAGGGTTATTTGTATATAATAACTTTGGTATGATTTTTACTGAATAAATTTGTGACAATGACCGTTGTGAGCGAAAACCAGACCTTGACGAGTGCTGCTACCTGCGTAAACCAGCGTCTCTGGCCCCGCAGATTTTGACCCCGCAGATTTAGTATGGAATCAAAAGAGTGCGCAGCAGAACGCGCGCACTCAAAGTATTATTAGAACTTAAAACGCGCAGCGACAGATAAAACGTCACTTCCGTCAAAAGATTCGTAAGCAGCTTCTAGGGATGCTGATTCAGACAACTTGAATGCAGCGCCTCCGCCAAAACCAAATTCCCAATTATCATCAGTAAAGCTTTGACCACCCGCACTAGCAGTAGTCTCTAAGCGAGCATATGACGGTTGTAAAAAAACGCCAAATGAATCGGTTACGTTGTACTGACCTCTAATACTAGCAGCAAAAAACGTATCTATTTCAAGATTGAAACCCTGTACTGTGTCGTCACTCACGCCAACACCTAAGCGTAATTCAGGCATAAAAGTCATTTGACCTGATGAATACTCATATCCAGCGCTTGCGTATAAAGCACCTAGGCTTAAATCGATTCCATCGTCGTCACTGAGATTTATGTAACCACCACCAACAGTCCATTCTGCAGATGCTAATGATGAAAGTGATAGTAAACCCGCGATGGCTGTGATTTTGAAAACTGTTTTTATCATGAAAAACCCTTTATTTGTTGATGTAACGTATTACTTGAAATATTCAACAGATAGCTAAATTAAGGCTATATATAAACTCCATATATTGGGTGGTATTTTATTCTGTTGTGTTATTGAGGCGGGAAGATATATTAATTTTCACTAATCGGCCACGACAAAAAGGTGACAAAAAGGCCACCGAGTCGATGGGGTCACCCATAGACGCTGATTTATTCCATCGTTAAGGCCGGCTCCTGGCACTAACTTCTCAGTCAGGTTTAATGCTCGACTGTCCGGTTATACAGTTTAAGTCTAGTTCAACACTGTAGACTTTAGCTTGAAATCGAGCTTGCTAATATTCTATAAATGCTGCGGAACGGCCATACTCTGATGCAGTACCCTGATGACTTGAATGGGCTTATTACTTTCAAGAAAAACAACTAAGTGGCTTTTAAAGGTCGCTATTCTCACAGGTGGTTTAAAATCCCTTCGTAATGCAAATCTTTCAGGGGAAGTAATCAATGTCTGCAAAAATTCATCAAGAGAATCAAGATATTGGTCTGCACTAACTGCACCCCAATTCATTTCTCCATATAACCATATAACCATATAACCATATGTCTATGAGGTCTTCCTTAGCGAGGTTCGTTAAAACTATACTCAAGATTGCATGCCAGATCTGGCTCGTGCCAATGCTTTAATAGAGTTGACATCTATTTTTCCTGAATCGCCACTTGAAATACCATCGCTTATAGCCGTTTGAAGAGCTTGTTGTTTGATTCTTAAATACTCTTTGGCAGATATGAGAACGCCTTGTTCTTTACCATTGCGAGTTATCGCGATAGGTGCTGATTGCGCATTCATTAACAAATCACCAAAATTATTCTTTGCTTCTGTTGCCGTTACACTTTTCATAATGCTTCCTATACTGAGAGATATAAGCTCAAATATTAGCTAAACCAGCTAAATTAGACAATGAATATTTCATTATTGCAATGAATGCTTCAGTCAACTTTTCATTGGATTTTTAGGCCATCACTGTTGCTTAAAACTAATCAACCATCTCTTGCATATCAATTCCATTCTTGGTGTTCCAAGACAGTCACTGTTTCCAATCATAAAATGTAAATGGGCTAGAGCATACATTCTTATATTCAATTATCCCTTGTATCGCATTCTTTATTGACAGATATACAATATTGTTCAGTTGCATGATTCAAAGGGGTATAAAGTGGGGTATAGTTTTCGAAGTTTTTATATTAAAAATATCAGTGGTATATGCGCCAATGGGCGGCATGATGTAATTGCCAATACAATGCATAACACTGCAATAGCTTGAATAGCATTGCACTAAAGCCCGCAGAACATAAGTTCTGCGGGCTTTTTTATGCGTTGAGGTTTACGTACTGCCATCTACAAAAAGGAGACATATATATTGCTATATGATAGAAAGAAACTAATATGTTTCTTATTTTAAGGTAGCAACATACTAGTTTCATAATGAATTCACTACTCGAACAGATAAAAAAACGTCGCATCGCGCTATCACTCAAGCAGCACGATATGATGCTACGTGTGGGCATATCGCGTCAGCAATATCAGCGGCTGGAATCCAAAGGAAATCCAAGGTTAGATACTATTGAGCTGATTGCCAAAGGACTTAAAAGTGAATTGCTGCTCATTCCACAAGAAAAGTTAGATGTCGTATTGGCCTTGCTGGCTGACGAATCGACAGTATCTAGCAATACAAATCAATCGGCTACAGAAAAAGGTAAGTCGCTAGTTGACGACCCATGGCAAGGTCTATTGGGAGAAAATGAGTGAGCACAGATACACTTGATGAAGTGAATGTTTTAAAGCTCACTATCCATGGCGCACTGATCGGCTACCTCGCAGGCTATAAGAATGGCCGTAATGTGTTGAGTATGGCAGATGAGTTTACACACAAGCCCAAGCGCCCGACATTTAGCTTGATTACACATCCTAAATTTCCGAATGCAGACAAGCTGATGGCTGAGCCATGGGCAAGAAATCAACGGCTGCATCCAGTACTTTCAAACTTGCTACCGGAAGGTTTTTTACGAGAGCTTATTGCACAGGGCCTGAAGGTGCATATCGACAATGAATTTCATATTCTCTCGTATCTCGGCGCGGATTTGCCAGGGGCTATCGAAGCCATGCCCATGGAGCCAGAAGATGTTCCAGATTATGTGCTCAGCACGCACGGAAAGGCTAAGGCGATTAAATTTGAGAAAGTCACACAAGAAAACAAATTTTCTTTGGCTGGCGTACAGATGAAGTTTTCCATGAAAGAAAAGGACGGTCGCTACAATTTATCCAAGGGTGATGATCTGGGTGACTGGATTATTAAGACACCATCAACTAAACATAAATTTGTGCCACTAAATGAATACACTGCCATGTCACTAGCTGAGCTTGTTGGCGTAGATATTCCTGAAATCAAACTTGTGGAGCTGGATAAGCTTGATAATCTTCCGCAAATCAATTTACCCAATGAGAAGCAAGCCTTTGCTATTAAACGATTTGATCGCGCAGGTGATAAGCGTATCCACATGGAAGATTTTGCGCAGATCCTGGTCAAATACCCGCACGAAAAATACACTGGTGCTAATTATGAGAATATTGGTAAAGTCATTTATGACTTTTCTGGTGATGCGTTAGCCGACGTACAACAGTTTGCAAGGCGCTTACTTGTCAATATTCTTTTGGCGAACGGAGACGCTCACTTAAAGAACTGGAGCCTTATATATTCTGACAAGTTCACACCACGCATTTCCCCTGCCTACGATATTGTGACCACTAGCGTTTATATCGAAAACGAAAGCCAATATGCACTCAATCTCGGTAAAATGAAGGAATGGTATGTAACTTCATTTGAAAATTTTCAGTCGTGGGCGAATAAATCAGGTATCCCATGGCGGGTAATAAAGCCACATTTGGACGACACACTAAGTAAGGCAAGAGAGTTTTGGCCTGAGGCACTTAAGACTCTGCCGATGGATGATGGGCATAAGACAGTGTTGAAAGCCCATTGGAACAAGCTTCATGAAGATTTTAAAATTGACTCAGCGACATAATAATACCTAAGAGATGCCAATTGTATATTCGGGTGATGGTGAACACCTGTACCGTTATTTTTCAAGTAAGTGTTCAAGTTAGGCTGCAACATGAACCAATATGAAAAGCCTTATCAGTAGGATGTATTGCATAGTGTTACAAATTAGCTCGAAAGCCTTAGGTTTTCGGGCTTTTTTCGTTTTTAGGGGCTTGCATGTTATTGCATTCGGTTGCATATAACTGCAACTTCAGGGGATAAGCAGGGGTAAATAGCTTTGAGCTCCATGCTTAATTTATTTTTTACGCACATTTGATATAGATGACCTGATGTTAGCTTTTGGTTTAACCTTTTCAAACAAACAAACAAACAAACAAACAAACAAACTCGAATTGTGCGCATTTCATGCGCACAATATAGTCAAGAAATGGTTGGAGTGTTAATTATGAATATTACTTTAGGTAAAGAATTCGAAAGAAGAATCACTGAAAAGGTATCTGAAGGCTTATATACCTCAGCAAGTGAAGTGATCCGTGATGGATTAAGACTGTTATTTGAAAAAGATGTTGCTAAAAACAAGCAACTTGAGATATTACGAGAAGAAGTAGCGAAAGGTTTTGAACAACTAGCTGCTGGCGAATTATCAAAGCATAGTGTGATGGATATATTTGAACAAGCCTCCCTTACAGTAGATAGTAAGTCTACAAGTAAGGCTGCCAATATCGAACTATAGGTTTTCTCCTTTAGCCAAAGAGGATTTATTCAAAATAATTTCAACAACAATTGAATCTTGGGGAAGCGCACAAGCAAAGGTGTATGCTCAAACCATTGATGCAGCCTTATTGAAACTAGCTCAATACCCTGACTTCGGTAAAGAAAGAAGTGATGTTTATAATGGTGCTAGAAGCTTTCCTGTAGAAAAGCATATTGTGTTCTATCAAGTCAGTGATAACGGTATTGACGTTGCTCGTATTCTTCATCAACGCATGGATCTCACAAAACATTTCTAATCGTATTTTGGTAAGATTATAAGCATGCCTGAAAGCCATATTAACCAACTTGCCAGAATTGATGTTCGCCTTTGTAAACACCACTCTAAAAACGCAGCTATTTGCCGAATTTTAAGATAGGCACATCTTTCCACATCAAAAATTATTATCTGAAATAATCAATTCAAACTTTCAATTCTGAAATAAAAAATCAATAGACAAGCAAAGTTCACATTCAAGAATTATAAAAAGAAGTGTCGTTGAAAACGGTATGACGCCACCACCGATTGACCGTCTTAGCTGACGTCATACCCTATAAAACCGTGCAGGTGCACGACCCAATAAGTGTTGCATATTTTGGGATGAAATCCAGCCCTCATCGACTTTTTATGCCGATGCTAACTTCAAGTCGCCTACCGATTGAATGACGAGTGGGGATACCGCTGGAGAACTGACGATATTGCCGTAACCGATCCAATTGTGCGTCACCGAATATTTTTACGGCTTTCCATCCTTTGGCCCCCGCCAGAACCGCTGCCATGGTGAGAAACACCATATCCAACAGGTCATACTCTTTATTGATATCGGTTCGCTTATCTTCAATGTGTTCAAAATGTACTAAATGTACTAAATGTACTAGAAATGCCATGAAATAAGCTATAGGTTAGTAAATGTACTAGAAGTGCCATGAAATCAGCTATAGGTTAGTAAACTTAGGCGATCAGATCCGTTATTAAGTAGAAAGTTTCCCCCATTGGATGATTTTTTTAAAATAATATCATGCTTTTCATGACTTTAAGTATGATCGCCGCCCTGTCTGCTCTGGTTTATGACGTTCATACTTTAAGGTCCCCTCTTTTCTGGCATCCTTGACAATAGACATACATCACTCCCAAACTACTGTGATTTTATACGGTATAGGAGTGTTTTTTTATTGTTGGTATGCTGGCACTTTATAGCCTTATGGATAGTGGTTGACGTAGTGGCCATGTTTATTTATTGGCAAAAAGGCTTGTACCCTAAAGCCTTACTGTATTTTTGCTTTTTAATCATGGCCATCGTTGGTCAATGGCTGTGGTATAAAAATCTTAATACTCATTCACCTGCCGTAGGCAAGGAAGCACAAGGTTCATCGGGGTGAGGGCTATATGGCTGAATCCATCCACTGCACTTAAGATGGCTCTGCTGGCCAGTGAGGACTCGCCACCTCTATGCAAAAACAAACTTATTGGCACTTAAGTACTGACTCATGGGAGTCCCATCGATTGCAGACCTAATACGTCAAGGGCATTGCTAAATGTTTCGTCCTTGCGCCATTATTTGACCAAGAGCACCCTGCACATACTGATTGATTCTTTCTTGTAGTCTCATAAGTAGTCTCTGAATGAATTCACGAGACAGGTCTGCAGCATCAAGCACTTTGCCTAATCCTAAAATTTCCATAATTTTTCGCATCAAGAAAAGAACCCATGACGAAACATCGTTAACTAAATTAACCCCAGTTTCAAGGACATAAGCTAATTTATCCATCAGAGTATAAGTAGAACTAAATGTTTGTGAGATTCCAAAAGCAGAACCATTCATACAGTTTTTTAAAACGAAAAGCAGCGCATGGCTAAGCCATTCAATGGACGTTATTGTAAATCCAATTGGTGAACCATTTCTTAACCATCGAGCAATACTGTCATCATCTTTTTCATTTGTGCGGAGTTTTGAAATCGTATCCCAATCTTTACCCTCAACTGAATTAATATAATGGTTCATGCCATGATATTCAGCCATTGGAATAATACCGGGGGACGGCAGATAATAATCAATACCTGAGTTGGGTGTATGAACGAAAGGCCAAATTGGTATGCATGGAACTATATCTGTTTTATGGTATGCACGAAATATTCTGTCGGCACCTATAGTCCTAGTACAAGAGTTGGCAAACGTCATGAGGCCAACTCTTGGACTACCAAAGCTATAAATGTATGGTTTTACTCCAAAACTTACATTTATCCATTCACCGCACAATGTGGCTAATGCGCCGCCTAAACTATGCCCTATGCAGTGAATTGTATGTATTCTATTTTTATTTGTATTCGCCATAAACGTCTGAAGTTGAGGCAACATACTTTTAAATGATTGATTGAATCCGTCATGAACAGGCTGCGCTGATGAAGAACGAGACACGCCGATGTTTAGGTTTGTTAACCAATCCGCCAAATATTGAGTACCCCTAAACAAAATGACTGCATGCCCCTGAAATTTACCGCAACCTAACATAGTAAAGCCAAATGCTGTGCGCACTTTAATAAAGCAGGGTCCCCCAGTTTTTCCAGCCAGCATATTTTGATCGCTCAGGGTAAAAGCATTACCATATTGGCTTTCAAGATACTTTATCGCCTGTTCTAGACTACTTAATTTCGTCAGTGCATAGATGTCGTCTGCAAGCACAGCAGCTTGGTAAGCACTAAATCTAGCCATACTCAAAACGCCTTTCGTTGTTTGTCTGGTTCAACATCCCAAGAGCAAAGGCTAAATATTGGCGAATTGTTGACTTTTATTAACGTTTCTTCGCTGTTAAGCTCACATGTTACCACCAGTGGCTTGCCCCTTGATTCACTATTCTCCTCAGGAGTGCGTTTGACGCCTGACCAGATAGTGTAGGGTTTGCCATCAACGTGTGCGACAATTTCTTGCTTGGACGCAAACTCTTGAGGAAGATGCTTGGTGATGGTCCGCGCAAATACAGTTGGGAATTCAAACTTACCGTATTGATCAGTTTTAGTCTCGTCAGTCTTCTCAGAAGACAAATCCACAGTTCTAACCAGCCTAGCATTAGCTACGGGCTCGCCATCTATTGTAATAATCCCAGTCATATTTGAAAAAAGGCATACCTTACCTATGTCCGTTATACCCATAGCAACCCCTCCGCATATTATTAATAATAGAAAAACAGTAATAATTTTAAAATTTAGCATACAGCCAGCATCCAAGGTAAATGGCTATTGTTGAGGATAATCAGATTAGTAGATATACATGTTTTAGGCAACAAGGTAGTAATTGACTCTTGTTAATCTCTGTTATGTCCGTTAAACGTAATTATTCACCGCTAGCATTGAAAGCATGCGGGCAAACCTGAAACCTGTAGGAGTATAGGTAAAATAAAACGTCATTTTTCCTAAAATCAAAATACATGATGCCTTATATTTTCCATATTGACATCTATTTCATATTCTTAAGGGAGCGAAAGCCGGCTATTTTTCGTCTATTACTCAACTGTTTCCACATAATTCAGAATTCAAGATAAGGGCCGCCCACTGTTGTGCAAACCAGATAATTGGACTCCCCAGCCCTTGCCATTCGCTAGTAGTTAACGTTTAATAACAGTAAGTTAAATAAACGGTGATCTTCCTACAGAGGACTTTCACCTCATTAGTTCAAACCCATGCTGGGCGTACACAAGTTTATTAAACATCATTACGGCCAAAGAACGGCCTCCACTGGACGCGCAAAACACGCGCGCCGTTTATAAAAAGCGTTAGCTGTAAAAGGAGAAATTATGAGTAGTAAGGTTTCATGCCTAGTTTTTATAGAAGTAAAAGAAGGGCGAGCACAGGAGCAAATAGATTTATACAATCAAATAAAGCCTCTGGTTTTAGCAGAGCTAGGTTGTATAGAGTACGAACTAAAACAAATTAAAGGAAGTGATACTAAGTTTATATTGGTAGAAAAATGGGAGTCACAAGAAGCGCTTGAGATGCATGATGCAACCCCGCATATGATTGATGCAGACTCTAAAAGCCCTTCGTTTAGAGAAAAGCCAGCCGAAGTAGTCGAAATTGTAGATATTTAATTATACATTTATTCTGGTTTTTCTTATTCTAAGCCAGCAACAAAGTTCGAAGATTAATAGTTAGCGACAGGAGTTATTTATAATAATGTGTATTGCACAAGCAACATTAGAGGATGCACAAACTATTGCCAAGATTGTTTCCTTATCAAATGAGGGTGTTGCTAAGAAGTTTGGGGTAAATAAAGATAATAACCCCAAACATCCATCATTTTATGATGAAAGCTGGGTTCTGTCTGATTTTGAACGGGGTGAAGAATATTTTCTTTATGAAGTTAATGGTGAGGCTGTTGGTTGCGTGGCATATGAGCAGTCTAGAGCCGAAGTTGCTTACCTCAATCGTTTGTCCGTGTTGCCATCGTACAGAGAGCAGGGAATCGGTAGAGAACTTACTCAGCATATTTCCCAGCATGGAAAGTCAAAAGGGGTGACTGAAATAAGTATAGGTATTATTGCAAAACATGCCAAGTTAAAAGTATGGTATTCAAAGCTAGGTTTTATAGAAAACGGACTTAAGGAATTTTCTCATTTACCTTTTGATGTTTTGTTTATGAAGTATCAGGTATAAAATAGCTAATCTTAAGTGGGTGGGCGAAATATAACTGTCTGTTTTTGGTCCTGTTCACGGCGATCAATCCTTATTGTTATGTGTGATGATGCCATTTCAACAATTAAAGGGATCAAAAGCTGGGGTAAATTATGCCAATCGAGCGGTCAAATATGGCGAAATTATGCCTCGCTAGAATCTCGATAGCTCAGCTGTTGAAGTAGCAGTGGAATAACAGTTAGAATATAAGAATCGTCGATCTGATTAATTTGGATCGAGGCTCTCGGGAATTATAAGCTTTTGCAAAACCAACAAGACCTCACGAGTAACCACTCACCAAAAAGATACCTGTTTTTTGTCGCCCAAAATTACAGTTATGCTATTTTAAGACCATTGCAAAAAGAAATTTTGGCCCGTGGAGATCAGGTCAAATGGTTCTTGTTTGGTGATGAAATCGATAGTAGTTATTTACATACCGATGAAATTCGACTTCTGACAATAGACGAAGTGATTGACTATGATCCTCAAGCCAATTTTGTGCCTGGTAATTTTATTCCCAGCTTTATACCCGGTCTAAAGGTGGGAGTCTTTCACGGGTTTAACGTCGGTAAAATGAATCGCCGAGGCAACAGCGACCATTTTAATATTCGGGGTTGTTTCGACCTCTACTGCACTCAAGGACCGAATACCACCAATCATTTCAAACAGCTTGCCAAAGCGCATGGTTATTTTAATGTCGTTGAAACTGGTTGGCCTGCAATGGACCCGCTATTTCAATCTCAATTGAACAGTAAAAATCAGCGTCCAACAGTTATTATGTGTTCAACTTTTTCCCGCAACCTGACCTGTGCTCCTCATCTATACGAAGAAGTTAAAAAGCTTAGACAAAAATCAGATTGGCAATGGTTGGTCCAATTTCATCCAAAAATGTCAAGAGAGATCGTCGATCAATACAAAGGGCTCAGTAATGAGAACTTAAAATTTATCGAAACCGATAATGTCCTGCCTTTATTACAACAAGCCGATGTGATGTTGTGTGATACTTCTTCGGTATTATTGATGTTTATTTTGCAAGGTAAGCCGGTTGTGACCTTTAATAGTAATACCAAAGGCGATCATTTGATTGATTTTGGTGAGCCTACTGAGTTAGAGGAGCATTTGAAAACCGCACTAACCCGGCCTGCCAATTTGATTAAAGAGATTAACCGGTTTAATCAAGCACTCCACCCCTATCGAGATGGCAAGTCGTCGATACGCGTTCTTGAGACGGTTGAAGGATTAATTAATTCACCGATTAAACCAGCAAAAACTAAACCGATGAATTTTTTACGTAATTTAAAAGCGCGAAGAAAGTTAAATTATTGGAAAACCTTATTTAAGCCAACTTAAAAATGTTACGTTTGACCTCTTTTGTTAAGATCTTTTGACTGAGAACCATTCACTAGATTCCACTGATTGCTAATCGATGTATTTTGCAATTGGATTTAATTAAGCCCAACTCCATTAAATATTGAATTTAGGGTCTGTTGATCTTTGCTGTATGTTTTATATACATAAATAAGCATTTTGGTATAAATGTTGAGCACCTTTGAATATTTTGACGTTTCAGATCGCATTAAAGACTATTGATAATTCATCCGCCAATCCTAGCAGTTAGGATTTTGCGCTGTTGTCCAGATAGCTAGCGTTTATCCAACTCGATGATGTGTACTGGGGTGGGGAAAGTCATGGTGGTAAGCGAGGAAGAGGCTCTGCTAACAAAACCCCCTTTGTAGCTGCCGTTTCGCTCAATGGCGAAGGCCATCCCATCAAAATGAATATGAACGTAGTAAAAGGATTCAAACTTGATGAAATTGAATGTTGGGCTACTACTCATTTACAAGCTCGAAGCACTGTTATCTCGGATGGATTAGCCTGCTTTAGCGCTGTAAAGAAAGCAAATTGCAAACACCAGAGCATAGTGACAGGAGGTGGCCCTACTTGTGTTGAAATTAAAGCATTTCAATGGTGCGTCAACACGATGATAGGAAATTTCAAAACTTCGATGCATAGTGCTTATCACGCCATTAATCCCAAACACCTACCACGCTATCTTGCAGAGTTTTGTTATCGATTCAATCGGCGCTTTGAACTGGATCAGCTACTACCCAGATTTATGTTTGTGGCACTAAGAACACCACCTATGCCATATCGCCTTCTAAGAATGGCTGAGGCTCATGGGTAATGAGGTTAATTTTTATGATATTGAAGGCAAACGTTTGAAAACGATAAGGTTTGCTCGTATGCCCGAAGCAGGTAAAGGAAGGTTAAAAGGTATGACCAGCAGGCAATGAATACGATTGTTGCCCAACGTCCGGCGCTCAACATTATTAAAATTGCGGATGGTGCGAAAGATAATTGGCGGTTTTTAAGCGACGTCTTATTGCCTAAACAAGGCACTGAGGCACTGAGATACTGGATCACTTCCATGCCAGTGAACACTTGAATGAAGCGTTTGTGGCGGCATTTGGTGGCGAGAAAGCGAAGGCAAGTGCTCATCATAAAAAATATCGCTCTTTACTAAAACACCAAATTGACGGCGTTGAAAAAGTGATCAGTAGCTTGAGATACCTAC
>JAWUXW010000093.1:0-21461 GCA_034111125.1 Paraglaciecola sp. | reverse complement strand
GCTACCCAAGGCATTTGTCACTGCTTTATAGGTCACTTTCCCCTGGTGTACATTTAGGCCGTTGAGCAAATGAGCATCATCTAACATGGCTTGTTTAGGGCCTTTGTTAGCTAATGCCAAACCGAATGACAGCGTCGCGTTATTCAGTGCCATGGTAGAGGTTCTGGCTACGCCGCCGGGCATATTCGCCACACAATAATGCACCACACCGTCGACGATATATACCGGATCCTGATGAGTGGTGGCCTTAGACGTTTCAAAACACCCGCCCTGGTCAATGGCCACATCTACTACGACAGAACCTTCTTTCATATTCTTTATGTGTTGGCGAGTCAATAACTTGGGGGCTGCCGCGCCTGGGATAAGTACCGCTCCGACGACTAAGTCGGCTTTAGAAGAATAATTTTCAATCGCCTCTACCGTGGAATACACTGTCTTGAGTCTTCCGGCAAAAGTGTCGTCTAATTCACGTAGTCTGGGTAAAGAACGATCTAAAATAGTCACGTCGGCACCCATACCTAAAGCCATTTTGGCAGCGTTAATACCTACTACACCACCACCGATTATTAATACCTTACCTGGGGCAACGCCGGGTACACCACCGAGTAGAGTGCCGCTGCCGCCCTGGGCTTTTTCGAGATAATGGGCACCGGCTTGCACTGACATGCGTCCGGCAACCTCACTCATTGGAGCTAACAAGGGCAGGGCGCCTTTGTTATCAGTCACTGTTTCATAGGCGATACAGGTTGCACCTGATTCTACTAGTAATTGTGTTTGTCTAGGATCCGGTGCCAAATGTAAATAGGTATATAAGGTTTGTCCCGGGCGCAACATCTTACATTCATCGGGTTGAGGTTCTTTTACCTTCACAATCATATCCGCACTGGCAAATATTGACGCCGCATCCTTTGCGACAACCGCCCCCGCCAATTCATATTGTTCATTGGTGAAACCTATCGAGGTACCAGCATTATCTTCAACCCACACTTGATGCCCGTAGCTAACAAATTCTTTTACTGCAGCTGGGGTTAAACCTACGCGATATTCGTGATTTTTAATTTCTTTTGGTACACCGATAAGCATATGCTAAGACCTTATTATGTAGTTATTTGAGGGCTGTGAATAAGAGCATGAGTATAGATTAAGTTGTGAAGAAAATTATTCTGAAATATTGCGAGTAAAAGATTAATATACTGCAAAATTCAAGTTTGACGGTATATTATATGTTGATAAAAACTCCCAAAGACCTTGATAGGATAGATAGAAATATCCTAATTGAATTGCAAAAATCCGGACGCATATCGAATGTCGACCTGGCTGAACAAGTGGGTTTAAGTGCAAGTCCCTGTTTAGAAAGGGTTAAAAGACTTGAGCAACAGGGCTACATTAAGGGCTATCACGCCAAAGTTGATCCCCATAAGTTAGGTGCAGCCATGTTGGTTTTTGTGGAGGTCACCTTGAGTAAAACCTCAGTTGATATATTTGAAAAATTTTCTGCGGCGGTGCGCTTACATGATGATATTCAAGAATGTTATCTGGTGTCCGGCAACTTTGATTTTCTGCTAAAAGCTCGGGTGGCGGATATGTCCAGTTATCGAAAGTTATTGGGCGATACATTATTGCGCCTGCCCGGGGTCAGCGAGTCTCGCACCTACGTAGTGATGGAAGAGGTAAAAGATAGCATACAGATTAAAATAAACCTTAAATGAGCTCTTTACTTTTTTACTGGCCAATAGCGCCCTTGAAGCTAGGATTTTGCTCTTCGCACTGGTATCTTATACAGCATAAATTGACTAGAAAACGATAACGATAATAATTTCTATGGCGCGACTCTCTGGTTTTCAAAGGATCATGGAAGTAGGCATGATGCTTAGCTGTGCATTTGCCTTTTTTCTGTTACTCGCCCTTGCTTCATTTCATCCTGCTGATCCCAGTTGGAGTCAGGCGGGTTTGCAAGGCAGTATCCACAACTGGGTGGGTCCCGTTGGTGCATGGTTGGCTGATATCATGTTTTTTTCTTTCGGCTGGGTGGCGTATTTTTTTCCCTTCGCTGCCGCATTCGCGGGTTGGTTTATGTTTCAACAGCGCAAGCAAATATCCGAGTTTGATTACCTGACTATTGGTCTGCGCATAATCGGTCTTATCTTGTTGTTATTTGGTGCTGCTGGAATTTTAAGTATTAGCGTCAATGATCTTTATTATTTCAACGCTGGCGGTTTTGTGGGAGATGTGATCAGCGCCGCGCTTATTCCTAATTTGAATGTGGTGGGGGCAGTACTACTGTTACTCTGCTTTTTTTGCACCGGATTCACCCTGTTAAGCGGTATATCCTGGCTCAGCATCGTTGATAAACTAGGCGAGGTGACTATTGGCTCGGGCCGTTTACTCTACGGGGTGCCAAAACAACTGCAAAACTCACCTATTGCACTCCTAGGTTTTAAACCTCTTGGCGTCCAGACTGGGCAAGTAAACGATGCTGCCAGTGATGAAATTAATATTACCAGCTTGCGGGTGGAGCCTGAAGCGCAGCCTACAAGTGACAATTCCTCATTTAGTATTCCTACCGAGGTATTAGCCGAGCCCGAGTCTAAGAGTCCCGTATCGATAAGCGAGTTACGTAAGAAGATCATGAGGGGGCGTAAGGTGGATGTGCCAGTTGCTGATGCACCCGTTCCAGTTAACACACCCTCATCCTCCGCGGAGGCCAGCGAAGTACCTGCTCTGACTGATGTTGAGCAAGGGCCTATGCCGTCTTTTGACTTACTGGACCGTGCCGATAAGGTACTTAATCCCATCACCCCAGAAGAGTTAGAAATAGTTTCCAGACTTTTAGAAGAGAAACTGGCTGATTTCAATATCGAAGCTCGAGTCGTCGGGGTCTATCCCGGTCCGGTCATCACCCGCTTTGAATTAGATCTAGCGCCAGGGGTTAAAGTCAGCAAAATCAGTACCCTATCTAAAGATTTGGCCCGCTCAATGTCGGCTATTTCTGTACGTGTTGTTGAAGTTATTCCCGGAAAGTCCGTTATCGGCCTCGAATTACCGAATAAAAATCGCGCGATGGTACGCCTAAGCGAAGTGATAAACGATGAAGGTTTCCAATCTTCTGCTTCGCCACTAACCATGGTCTTAGGGGTAGATATATCCGGTAAACCGGTGGTAGTGGATTTGGCCAAGATGCCTCACTTACTTGTTGCCGGTACTACTGGCTCAGGTAAGTCGGTAGGGGTCAATGTGATGATCCTCAGCTTGCTGTATAAATCGACTCCTGAAGATGTGCGGCTGATCATGATCGATCCTAAAATGCTCGAGTTGTCGGTGTATGAAGGTATTCCACATTTGTTGGCAGAAGTAGTCACCGATATGAAAGATGCGGCCAACGCGCTGCGCTGGTGTGTGGGAGAAATGGAACGTCGCTACCGCCTGATGTCAGCCATGGGGGTGCGTAACTTAAAAGGATACAACACAAAGGTTGCTGCCGCTATTGAAGCGGGAGAGCCCCTTAAAGACCCCTTGTGGAAATTTGAAGAAAGTATGGAAACCGTAGCCCCCGATCTGGAGAAGTTGCCAGCCATCGTGGTGGTGGTTGATGAGTTTGCCGACATGATGATGATCGTCGGTAAAAAGGTCGAAGAGCTGATCGCCCGTATCGCACAAAAAGCCAGAGCCGCCGGGATCCATTTGGTTCTGGCAACCCAACGTCCCTCTGTGGATGTGATCACCGGTTTAATAAAAGCCAATATTCCCACTCGTATTGCGTTTCAGGTCTCATCAAAAATTGATTCTCGAACCATCCTCGATCAACAAGGGGCTGAAGCCTTGCTTGGGGCAGGGGATATGTTGTACCTACCGCCAGGAACCGGCGTACCAACACGGGTACATTGTGCCTTTGTTGACGACCATGAAGTTCACGCAGTGGTAGCAGACTGGAAAAAGCGCGGTAAACCTCACTATATTGATGAAATACTCAATGGCGATGCCAGTGCGGAAATCCTTTTACCCGGTGAGCAGGCTGATGGCGAGGATCAGGAAGTTGATGTGTTTTATGACGAGGCTGTTGCCTTTGTCACTGAATCCCGCCGGGCCTCGGTATCCAGTGTGCAGCGTAAATTCAGAATTGGTTACAATAGAGCGGCCCGTTTAGTGGAACAAATGCAGGAAAGTGGCGTCGTAACCTCACCAGGACACAATGGCAACCGCGAAGTGTTAGCCCCACCGCCACCAAGAGACTAATTAAGTTATGAGTATATTTACCCTTCGTTTGCCCCGTGCGAGGCGATGTTTGCCGCTGTTTATCGCCCTTGCTTTTTGTTCTCAAGTGTTTGCCGAGACCATTGACGCCGGTGCTTTGCTTAAACAACGCCTGGCCAAACTGCAAAGCTTTGAAGCAAAATTTGCCCAGACGGTGACCGATGTGAATAACGAGGTGTTACAGCAGGCCCAGGGCAATATTGCCCTCAAGCAACCGAATCTTTTGTATTGGCAACTTGATGAGCCTCATGAGAGCGTTCTAATTGCAGATGGGCAAACCCTATGGCATGTGGATCCCTTTGTTGAGCAAGTGCTAGCAATGGCTCAGAAACAATCGGTGCAGAACAACCCCTTAATTTTATTGACCGATCCAGATAGCGAAGCCTGGCAGAATTTTTTGGTGTCAGAGCAAGGTAACGTTTTTGTGATAAGTACACTGCAAGCTGATGCCTCAATTATAAAGTTGATATTGCGCTTCGAACAGGAACAACTTGCTGAATTAAGCATGGAAGACAGTCAGCAGCAGCTCAGTAGACTGGTGTTCAGTGACATTCAACAAAACCATGAGCTCAACGAGGATAAATTTGTGTTTGCTGTGCCACAAGGTTACGACCTGGATGATCAGCGCATACCATGAGCTCAGAGCGTGATCTATTTTCTGATGAGCGAGCACCAGTATTGGATTTTTCTCCCTTAGCGGCGCGCATGCGGCCGCAAAAAATCGAACAATATTTTGGCCAGCAGCACATTATAGGCGAGGGCAAGCCCCTGCGTATAGTTGTGCAAAAAGGCCAATGTCATTCAATGGTTTTGTGGGGGCCGCCGGGTACCGGTAAAACGACCCTGGCAGAAATCATTGCCTTACATTGTGATGCTCATATTGAACGGATCTCTGCCGTGACTTCCGGGGTGAAAGATATTCGAGCGGCAATTGAAAGCGCCAAGATGCATGCGGCTCGCCAATCCAAACGCACTATTTTGTTTGTAGACGAAGTCCATCGCTTTAATAAAAGCCAGCAAGATGCTTTTTTGCCTTTTATTGAAGATGGCACAGTGACCTTTATTGGCGCGACCACGGAAAATCCTTCTTTTGAATTAAACAGTGCCTTACTTTCCCGGGCCCGAGTCTATGTACTTAAAACCCTGTCCAGCGAGGAGTTGGGTGACATTCTGCAACGGGCCATCGATGATGCTGATAAAGGCCTGGGCAAGTTGAATTTGCAAATTGAAGAGCATGCCAGACACCTATTGATCGAACTTTCGGGTGGGGATGCCAGACGCCTGCTCAACTACCTTGAGTTGGCCGCTGATTTTGTGCCACAAGATGGCGAAGTAAATTTGATTACAAGTGAAATTATAAAGGAAGCCGTGGGCGGCAAAGTTGCCCAGTATGATAAAGGCGGTGATCAGTTTTACGATCTTATCTCTGCCTTTCATAAGTCCGTTAGAGGCTCAGCGCCAGACGCTGCTTTGTATTGGTATGCCCGCATGCTATGTGCTGGCTGTGACCCCCTGTACGTGGCCAGACGCCTGTTAGCCATTGCCACCGAGGATATCGGCAATGCTGATCCCCGTGCCATGCAGGTGTGTTTAAACGCCTGGGATATTTTCCAGCGTGTAGGCCCGGCAGAAGGTGAACGGGCTATCGCTCAGGCCACACTTTATTGCGCCAGTGCCGCCAAGAGTAATGCGGTGTATAAGGCTTTCAAAGCGGCGGTAAATGACGCTAAGGCTTTGCCAGACTATCAGGTGCCCGCTCATCTTCGCAATGCCCCCACAAGCTTGATGAAAGGTTTAGGTTTTGGCCAGGAATATCGCTACGCCCATGACGAGCCATATGCCTTTGCTGCAGGGGAAAACTATATGCCTGAAGAAATACAGGACAATCAGTATTATCAACCCAATGAACGTGGGCTTGAGAGCAAACTAAAAGCCAAGTTAGACTATCTGGCTGAGCTCAACCGGCAAAGTCCTCAACAAAGGTATAAATAATATGCAACACAGCCTGGCCATTTATGGATATATAGCCGTGGGTGGTGCAACCGGAGCCTGCTTACGGTTTTTTCTATCACAATTAATGCTCCAGTGGTTTGGCAAAGGCTTTCCTTTTGGTACACTTCTGGTCAATATCATTGGATCGTTTTTTTTAGGTTTTTTATATGCTCTGGTTGAACACGGGCACTTAGAGATACTTCCCTGGCGCCTAAGTATCGGTATCGGTTTTTTAGGTGCCTTAACCACGTTTTCCACATTCTCAGTAGATACGTTGGTGTTGTTTCAGCAGGGTTTATGGCCGAAAGCGGCATTGAATATGGTATTAAATCTAAGCTGCTGCATTTTTGCTGCATGGTTAGGTACACAATTAGTAAAAGGCTAATCGCCCTAAGTTTGAAAGGTTAATTAAAACAACATGCTAGACGCAAAATATTTACGTAGTGAAATTGAACAAACCGCCACTAGACTCAAGAGCAGAGGCTTTGACCTGGACCTTAGTACGTTTGTAGCCTTAGAGGAAAAGCGTAAGTCTCTGCAGATGCGCACTCAGGAATTGCAAAACGAGCGTAATGTGCGATCCAAGTCGATTGGCAAAGCCAAGGCATCTGGTCAGGATATCGCTCCACTGCTGGATGAGGTAGGCAAGCTAGGCAACGAGTTAGATGAAGCAAAAGCTGAATTGGCTAGTCTCTTGCAAAAAATAGAAACCCTCGCCACTGCTGTGCCAAACTTACCCGATGAATCCGTGCCCGTAGGTACAGACGAAGAGCAGAATATTGAAGTGTCTCGTTGGGGGACTATCAGAAGTTTTGATTTTGTGGTGAGAGATCATGTTGATGTGGGAGCGAGTCTTGCCAACGGCGTAGACTTTGAATCAGGCATTAAACTTAGTGGTTCACGTTTTGTAGTGATGCGCGGACAAGTTGCTCGCTTAAATCGCGCTATCGCCCAGTTTATGCTGGATCTGCATACGGAAGAGCACGGCTACGAAGAGACTAACGTACCGCTACTGGTTAATGAAGAAAGCATGAAGGGTACCGGTCAATTTCCAAAATTTGTTGGCGATTCGTTCCATACCAGGCCAGCCACAGAAGAAGGGCAGGGCTTGTCTCTGATCCCCACTTCAGAAGTGCCTTTGACCAATATTGCCCGGGATGAGATTTTCCCGGAGAAGCAATTACCCTTAAAGATGACCGCTTTCACACCGTGTTTTCGCAGCGAAGCCGGCTCTCATGGTCGTGATACCCGAGGATTAATTCGCTTGCACCAGTTTGAAAAAGTGGAGCTAGTGCAGTTGGTTAAGCCTGAGAATTCCTTCGATGCACTTGAAGAACTTACCAGCCATGCGGAGAAGGTACTGCAGTTACTGGAATTGCCTTATCGTAAAATGTTGTTGTGTACCGGCGATATGGGCTTTGGAGCATGCAAGACCTACGATTTAGAAGTGTGGTTACCTGCACAGGATACCTATCGAGAAATTTCTTCTTGCTCAAATATGCTGGATTTCCAGGCTCGCCGTATGCAAGCCCGTTTCCGTAATTCAAAGACCAACAAACCTGAGCTATTGCATACGCTTAATGGTTCCGGTTTGGCCGTGGGTCGTACTTTGGTCGCAATACTCGAGAACTATCAACAGGCCGATGGCACTGTGACTGTACCCAAGGTATTGCAGCCTTATATGAATGGTCTAAAAGTGATTACTGGCTAGTGATCTATAACACTGAATAATTCAGTAGTCGCACCGCAAAAAGGTAGCGTAGAAACGTGGTTGTGACTTCGGGCTATGCATGCCCTGCGCTCAAGAGCCAACCAGCGGTTGTTCAAAATCGTTCCCGGCGTTTTTGTCTGCTTTTTTCGCTGCTCGGATTGTCCTTCGGCCAATGGCTTAACATCCATGTCCAGCGTTAGTCGTTATAAGCATTTAGCCGGTTTAGGTAAACCGGCTATTTTAGTGGCTTGCTTGGCTGGCCCTTTGGGGAACAGGCGATACAGATAACGGCTATTGCCTTTTTCTGCTCCCAGGCTCTGGGCCATCGCTTTTACTAAAGCTCGTATTGCCGGGCTGGTATTAAATTCAAGATAAAAATTCCGCACAAAATTAATCACTTCCCAGTGGTTGTCGGTCAATTCAATATTTTCCTGGGCGGCAATGATTGGGGCCAACTCAGTTTGCCAATCATCCACCTTTAGCAGGTACCCTGCTTTATCCACAGCAATTTTTTTGCTATTAAATTCAATATGATATGACATCGCTATTCGGTCCCCCTGTATTTCTACCAACTCATAACCTGATTAAACTTCAGGGATAGCGCGACAAACTGTTCATAGTCAATCTGAGTACCATTGGCTAGCGCATCGTCGCAGCTGAGCCCTCTGGCCGTTAGATCGTCGGCTAATACATAGAGATGGCTAATGTTTGCCAACTCTGGCTGATAAGCTTGGTGGGTGAGGGCATACACAGCATCTTGTAGCAACAATAAGCCATCATCAGCTGTCATTATTTTGAGGCAGTGGCTAAGAGCGGAATCTGCGTAGGGACTGGTACTCACTTTGTGCAGGATCATTTAAAAACTCAATATATGCTGGTGTTGAGACAAGCGTTGTTGCAGGTCTTTTTTACTGAGCACTTCAAGCTCAATACACAAATTTTTAGGCTCAAGGTTACGTGCTTTAAGGCTGTCGCTACACACATAGATATGCTCGATGTCATAAAACTCCAGGGCCGCAAAGGTCTTACTATAATTTTTGACTTCAATGCAGGCCGGTGCTTGTTTGGCGAGCAATTGAAACACTCCGTCTTCAATAAAGAATAAACTAAGGTCCTGACCGAAGCTGCCGGCCGCTAAGGCCAAGTCCAGGCTTTCCTGACCGTTTGCCTGGCCATAGGGCGCGGTTTTATTAACAAGGGCAATTGAGGTGTGGGTAGAGGCCTTCAAAACTGCAGTACTCTGTCGCTGGCATTTAATAGTTCTACCAAATCCCCTAAGCCTACTTCTGTGAAGGGGGCGCTCAGGTTGAAGTGCTCGATATCTAGCTCGACAGCATCTTGCTGATTGATGATCCCCCTGCGGTTGGCCGCCGTCACGCATACCAACAAAGGGACATTGTGAGTCTTGGCCAGTGCTAGCCACTTTTGATGTAGGTTTAGCTCATCCGAATGCCCTGTTTGAAAGGCATTGCTATTATGTACCCCAGCCTGATAAAAGAAAATGCCTTTTAACCTGTGTTGCAACTTGAGCGCAGCCACGGCAAAACGATAGGCGCTGTAAGCGTCCTGCGCATCGAAAGAGGGTTTGGTGATCAGTAAGCTAAAGGAGGCCATAATTCTAAATTGAAGTAAAAATGTAGTGTATCAAACAAAAACACCCCAGCAAGGCTGAGGTGTTTTTTAATTTAAAACTTAATGTCGTTTAGCGATTAATCGTCACCACCGAAAACACCTAACAAATGCAGGATAGATGTGAATAGGTTATAGATATTCAAGTACATAGACACAGTTGCACGAATATAGTTGGTTTCACCACCGTTCATGATACGGCTGGTATCATACAAGATGAAACCAGACATGATAAACACGATAGCTGCGCTAAGTGCTAAGCTTAATGCAGGAATAGCCAAAAATATATTTGCTACCATAGCGACTACGGCAACAATTATACCCACAAGTAAAAAACCACCCATAAAGGAAAAGTCTTTTTTCGTGGTCAATACATAACCTGATAGACCAAAGAACACTATTGCCGTGGCTCCAAGAGCCTGAACGATCAAGCCAGAGCCTCCAGGGATACCTGCATAAAGGTTAAGCATTGGCCCTAAAGAACCGCCAAGCAGTCCTGTAAAAGCAAATACAAATACTAATCCCATGGAGCTTTCGGCTGCTTTGTTCAAAAAGAAAATCATTACAAATGCAGCCAAGGTCATTATCATTGCCGCGCCACGTGACATGTCCATCGCCATAGTAATGCCTGCACAGACCGCGCTAAAGGTTAGCGTCATTGCCAACAGCATATAGGTATTACGTAATACCTTGTTGGTTTGCAGTACGGACGCTTGCCCTGCAGTGCTAAAAGATGTTCTTTGTTCCATTGTGACCTCCGATAGGTACGTAAAGTTTAAGACTAAAGTATTATACTCTTATAGTCCAGTTGTGTGGGGTTTGGTTCAATTTTTCAAGTGATAAAAGCAAAGATAGTGGTAATAATGTGTAATTTGTTGGAAAATCACTCAATTCGAGCAAACTCTAGGCAAACTGACTCTTTTAAAAATTTAAGACTTTACAACATTATAAAACGTCATTATTATGCGCACCTCAATTCGGAGAGGCTGCATTACTTGGTTTAATGCATCTGACTTGAAATCAGACCTAGGCTAAAACCTACCGTTGGTTCTGATTTAGGGTAGCGGTATAGTACACGTTATTATTACGCTGAATTTGCACAATAGAATTAGTAAAAAGTTTTGGATAGCTGGCAGAGCTCGGTTTAATGCACCTGACTTGAAATCAGACGTAGGGTCAAACCTACCGGGGGTTCGAATCCCTCGCTATCCGCCATATACAAACAAAAAAGCCTCGCTGTCGCCCAGTGGGGCTTTTTTGTTTGTACAGCCGTAGGCTGCCCGCAGGGCGAGTATCAGTAACGATACGAGTAAATCCCTCGCTATCCGCGATTTTAAAGGCCTAAACGAAAGTTTAAGCTTTTTTTACTTATTGTGATTTTCTATATCTGATTAGAACAATACCCACCAATTCTTATGTAATACCAATCACCACAAGTAATTGCTTTCCCAAAGGGCGAGGTTTAAAGCAGCTTTAAATCTCGCTGAGAGGGTAATTACTTATGGCGATTGGTATAAGCTCACCTTAAAGTGCTCGTTATCATTACCTAGAAATGGTGTTATAAAATCAGTGTGAAGTTTTGGAGAGGTGGCAGAGCTTGGTTTAATGCACCTGACTTGAAATCAGACGTAGGGTCAAACCTACCGGGGGTTCGAATCCCTCCCTCTCCGCCATATTATTTGTTGCGGGTTTTTTATGTTGAAAATGATGAAGTTACTTAAAACAGTGTTTTAGACCCAATAGGTTTGCAATATCAATCAGTGCTGCGCATGCTCTTGCAAATAATGCTTAACCCTCGCTTCAATTGCCGGACTAGTAAGGCCGGTTTGCTTGGCTAGTGATATTGCTTTATCTGTATCAATATCGTGCTCTTGTGCCAGATGAATCGCCAACCATGCGCTGGCGCGGTTACCACTGGAACAATGTAGTAGGATTTTTTGATCCTTGTGCTGTTGCACTAGTGCGCTAATTTGTTTGATGGCTTCTGGATCAAAACTTTGACTCTGGCCAGAGATAGGCACGTTGTAATAGCCTAGCTCAGCTTGTTCCGCAGCATTTTCTTCATCCCATTCTGACTCTTCTGGATCTCGTAAATTGATGACCAGCGCTACGCCTTTTTCACGGGCAATCTCGAAGGTTTCTTCATCTGGTTGGGACGATATATATACATGCTTGAGTCCAACCACGTTTTTGGCTGCCCCCCAGACTTCAGGCTCACACACTTCAAACTGTTCATCACCCGCACTCATACTGTCTGTTGGAAGCTGAGTAATAGGACAAGTTACACCGCGCCAAACTTCGTCGCTGTCTTCGTTTGCCATCGCAGAGCGGTAATCATCTTGCTGCACACAGGCGCTTAGCAAAGGTACACCAAGGAATAGGCAAGTCAGGATGGCTGAATAAGATCTTTTATCTAGTAGGGCTACTGACTGATTAACTTTCGTTGTTTGACTCATCACCTTTTAAGCTCCTAGAAATTTGTTTGCTGACCTCTGCCAGCGTAACGGGTACCTGTAAACTGAACTTGATCCCCATCAATAAGATGAAAAATCAGGCGCTGCATAATAGTGTTTCATTCCCAATGGTCTAAACCTTAAACAAATCACCACTATTGCCAAGAGCCAAGGCATTAAACTAGGCAAATTAAATAAATCATCTCTTATCCGCACTATTCAATTAAAATTAAAAGAGGGAAATTTTGATTGTTATGGTAAGCCTTACAATGGCCAGTGTGACCAGCATCAATGCTCCTGGCGCACCGATTGTCTTAGACAGGTAAAGTAACTTAAGCTTTAGAGAAAGTAACTTCAGTAGTTCCGGTACAGAAATTAAGGGAGGAAATTTTATGTCGATAAGATGTGAATTCACTGAGCTTAAGTCTCAAGCATGTTTATCCATTCGCCTTAGAACGTCGGCACAAGAGCTCCCGGACGTTTTTGCCAAGGGCTTTGCTGATATAGCCCGGTATATGCAGGAACGTAAAGCCGAACCAGCGGGTTGTGCTTTTGCCATTTATTACAATCTCGACATGCGAGATTTGGATGTGGAATTTGGCTATCCAGTGCCGGTTAGATTGAGGCGGTAGGTAAAGACGTAAGCTCATTTAAGGTCGGTGATAAGGTTTTTGGCTTTGATGATCTCGGTCTCGGGTCTCACGCCCAATATATCAACTTGGCAGCAGATAAAGCACTGTTGATAACGGATAGAGTATGTTAATACAGGATGGCTTGCTTCATCAGCGTTTAGATAATAAGTTGATGGAATGTGGAGAATACAGGAGCCGTATACGAGGTCCGTACGTGAGGTTCTGTGAGAGGGATGAGGCATGAGCCTTTTCCTACTCGATTATTCTGCACGCCATAGCAAAGAGGATTAGAAAAAACTCGTAATTATAAAGAGAATGAATTTTGTTGAACTTGGAAAACGCACGGTATCTTGAAACGCAGGGGCAATATTTAGAGGCTGAAAAATTGTTTCGTGCCGCAGTTAGTGTAGATCAGAATAATGGTCAGGCTTACTGGGGCTTAGGGCGACTCGCACTTAAAGCTGGGCTTGCTGATCGCGCAGTATCATTCTTAAACAAGGCCTGTCATTTACTACCTCAAGAGCCATTCCCGTTAATTCATTTGGCGAGCGCATTTAATAGCGCATTATCTGAAAAAGATGCATTAACCATATTAGAATACGGCATACACCTCGTACCCAATATGGCGCAAATGCATTACGAATTAGCACAGCAGCAATTGGTTATGGGTTTATTGCTGGAAGCCGAGCAAAGTTTTCGCACAGTACTGCAACTGGGTGGCAATAAGAACGCTGATTTGCTCAATACATACGCCTATCTGGAGATGTCCCGCCTTAAGGCATTGAAAATAAATGATCCGGGTATTTCTTTAATGCAAGAACGCCTCTCAGATCCTTTGCTTGCAGAACAGGAAGAAATCGTTATTCACTATGCATTAGCCAAGGTGTTGAATGATAATAAAAACTTTGATGGTGCATGGCAGCATTACCGGCGGGCGAATGCCTTGCAGCTAAAGCAGTGTCAATTTAAAACCGTGGAGTTAAAAACATTCTTTCAAAATATAAAGTCGAAAAGTAAGGGCAGCTCCTTATTGAGCAAAAAATTGGTGATTAACAAAGAACTCACACCAATTTTTATTCTTGGCCTACCAAGAACAGGCTCTTCTTTGCTCGAATATACTTTGTCAAAACATCCGGATATTTCAGGAGCAGGGGAGTTACCCTATATTGGACAGCACCTGGCTAATTATTTTTATGCAGAAACTCAACAGCATTACCCGGATTTTCTCCCTACTGTTAGCTCTGAGAAAATGGACCAGGCTGCAAAAATCTATCTGGAACTACTCGCCAGACATGCCAAGGGGAATGATTTTGTTATCGACAAACTCCCAGCTAACTTTCAATCGATCGGCTTGATTTATAAGCTGTTTCCTAAGGCCAAAGTCATCCATTTACGTCGCAGTTTACCGGCTACAGCCCTGTCGGTATTTACTAACTATTTTGCCGAGAACGAGCCTTACTTTTGTTCCCTGCAAGAGTTTAAGCAATACGCCGAGTTGCATGAAGACTTGATGAAGCATTGGCACTCTGAGCTACCTGGCTTTGTATATGAGGCAAGCTATGAGCAGGTGGTAGAAAGTCCCAAAGAGAGTATACAATCAATTTTAAATTTTTGTGGATTAGCTTGGAATGATGCCTGTTTAGCCGATGCTGAGGCTGCTATGTCGGTAAAAACGCTGAGTAAGGTGCAAGTAAGAAAACCCATTACTAAGGAAGCGTTGGATGCCTGGAAAAACTACCAAGCTTATCTTACTCTCTTTATTGACTAGCCCCTGTGGCTTACTACACTAAAAAGATGAAAAAATTAACCCTCTTTCGCCATGCAAAATCCTCATGGAAATATCCGATTGACGATATATCTCGTCCATTAAATGGGCGAGGGCTGCGCCAGGCTTCTTCAATGGCCTTATCTTGCACATTAGACGAACCTGATGCAATTATCAGCTCACCAGCCAGTCGTGCTTATGCAACTGCCTTAGTTTATTTGTACGAACGTAGGATCCCCGTAGAAAAGCTTACACTTCGCTCAGAAATCTATGCTGCAGATTCACAACAATTGTTGGATGTATTAAAAGCGCTGCCGGAAAGTGTTCAGCATGTCTGGTTATTTGGTCATAATCCCGGTTTGAACGACTTGGCTAGTTTTCTGCTGAATAAGCCAGTAGATAATATTGTGACCTCAGCCTATGTCACATTGGCTATTGAGGGGAAAACTTGGGCTGAACTAGACGTTTCAAGTGGCCAGTTTATTCATTTTAATCGACCATAGAAAAAGCCGGTCACTATGTTCGGCCTTTTTATGCTTAATTCTAAGAGCTTGTGCTTGGAATAATACGACCATGATGATCTTCATCCGAACACGCCGTCCCTGGCGTGTCGTTCAATTTACTGCATTCTTCCAATGGGTGAATGGTCTCAGTTCACCCATCCACATTGACGTCCTTGGTTTTGTTCATCCAACCAGGTTTTTAGTGGGGCAAAATAATTCAGTATCGCACTCGCGTCCATCTCTTGCGAGCCGGTCAGGGTAGCCAAGGCGTTTTGCCATGGTTTGCTTTTAACCATCCCTAGCATGTAATTCAAGACCTTACCGGCTTCTTTACTACAGTAGATTGAACAGCGGTGAATTGGGTCGGTATTACCAGATATTTCGCACAATTCTTTGTGGAATTGGAATTGTAGGATATGTGCCAAAAAGTAGCGTGTATTGGCCGGTACATGGTATTTTGCACCGGGGTCAAAGGCATTGTCAGGCCGTTCTATAGGAGCCATTAGGCCTTGATATTTTTCTCGTAATTCCCACCCGGCACTATTGTAATCTTCCGGTTTGATGTCGCCGGAAAATACTTGCGGTTAAAATGAATTTAGTTCTTCGTCCATATTTCTTCAAGGTAAAAAAACAGCTTGAGTAAGCTGTTTCTTCAACCTTGTACGGAGCTTATCTTGGTTGTTGAGAACCTGGATTTTGCTCTTCAATTTGTCCAGCCCAAAATGACTTAACCGAAAAATCAGTATTCTTAACCTTGGGCTTTTTCGCCACTTTCTTCGGTGCTGCTGCCTTTGGCTCGGCAGTTTTCTTAGCAGCCGCTTCCTTTTTCGCTGTAGCTGCCTTTTTAGCCGCTTTCGGCGCAACAGGACTAGCAGAAGCAAATTCAACACTTAGTTCTTCGAGTTGCGCTAGTCTAACGTTTTTGCCACCATCGATGCTATACCAGCCACCTTTGGCTTCAATAACAGGTGCTTTACCGTTTGCTGCAGTATAAGCTTCTGTGAATGCAGCGATAACTTGGTCTTTATCCGATTTACTCATAGTCAGGTCTTTGCCTTTGATATTGCTAACTGAAAATATAGTGTCAGGTTTTATACCTTTTTTTAATTATAATGTCTAATTTTAGGCTATTTTGTGGGCGTTTTGTCCGAAAATTGGGATGATGAGAAAGTATGGGTATAGAAAATAAGCAATTGTTAGCGTTTTTGAATGCGTTATTGCAACCAGAACGGGTGCGAGACTTTTGCCCGAATGGCTTACAAGTAGAGGGTAAGAAGCATATTAATAGGGTGGTTACCGGAGTGACCGCCTCTGAAGCCCTAATTGATGAAGCGATCAGACTTCAAGCTGACGCCATTTTTGTCCACCATGGCTATTTTTGGAAGGGTGAGGATCCTTGTATCAAAGGGATGAAGAAGCAGCGTCTGGCATTGCTGCTTGCCCACGACATTAATCTCTACGCATATCACCTGCCTTTGGATATTCATCCTACCTTGGGCAATAACGCCCAATTGGCCAAGCTACTGGATATCGAAGTTGAAGGGGGTTTGGAAACGGCAAATCCTAGCAGTGTAGCCATGAAAGGACGCTTCTTGAGTGCTCAAGAGCCACAGCAATTGGCCGGTATTATTGAAATGAAGTTAGGTCGCAAGCCTCTGCTTGAAATGGCGTCAAGTACATCCATTAGTACAGTGGCATGGTGCACCGGTGGCGGGCAGAATTATATCGAACTTGCTGCCGAGCAGGGTATCGATGCCTTTATTACCGGAGAGGTCTCCGAGCAGACCATTCACACTGCCCGAGAAATGGGTATTCACTTTTTTGCTGCAGGGCATCATGCTACCGAGCGCTATGGGGCTAAAGCAGTGGGTGAGCATATTGCTGAAACACTTGGCTTGGAAGTGCAATTTGTCGACATCGACAATCCGGCATAAACAATCTTTGCAACGCTATAATAGAGCTTTGCGCGACAGCGTTGAGGTCTAATTAAATGATTAGGTAAGCAAAGTTTTAAGTCGCAGCCAAGTTCTTCCCAGGACTTCATGTCACCAACGTTCCATTTTGCTGATATTTTTGGGATAAGGAAGAAAGTTCTGCCAGGGGGTATAGACTCTAGCGCGCACTAGATGACCAGTTGGGGCTGCGTTCGGCTTAAGACCTTGAGCCTCAAATAAACTCGTCGCCCTCAACATATGACTAGCAGAAGTAACTAAAACAATTTTTCCCCCCTTGTAAGTAAGGTTTCAAATTATTCGCTTCATCCTCCGTATCCCTTGAAGATTCTATACTTAGTATCTTTTCTTCCTTTACTCCCAGAGCCATAAGTAGTCTTTTATTCATTTCTGTGTTGCTGGTTGTATCCTGCATGGCAGCGCCTGATGTAATGATCACGGCGTCAGCTTGTTGTTGGTATATTCGCAAGGTTTCATTAATACGAACGATGGAGCAAGGGTATAACTGGGAGGTAATGGGTAAATATTCATCGCTGAGATGGCCACAGCCCAAAATAACAATTTTATTGACTGTTTGACTTAGATCGAATTTAGGATAAGCATGTTCGGTTTGTTGCAATAATCGATCTGGCAAGAAGGGGGAGAAATTCCAATAAATAACATACATAAGGGAAGCGGCATTGCGAGTGCGCCAATAGCCTTTTTAACTAGAAAAAAATCCAAGAGTAAAATTCCGTAAAATCAATATGAACCAGCATGATAAACCAGATCAAAACTTCGACACGATAGCCAATAAGTTTGAGACCAATATTTATGGTTCTACAAAAGGCCAATTACGCCATGAACTGCTGCTGCATTACCTGCAAACGCACTTGCCTCTAGATGAAAAAAAATACTCAGTGCTGGATGTGGGTGGGGGCACGGGAGTGATGAGTAGAGCCTTGGTGGATCTTGGTCACAGCGTCACGTTGAGCGATATCTCATCTGAGGTCTTGCATATCGCCAGGCAGAAATTTTCTGAGGATGATGATGATATTCAATTTGTTCAGGGTGACATCTTGTCTTTGGCAAACAAGCAGCAATATGAGCTGCTCGTGTGTCATGCGGTGCTGGAATGGTTACAAGCGCCCCTGACTATGCTGGATAAACTACTGGCACTAGTAAAACCTGGGGGCTACTTATCCCTAAGTTTTTTTAACAAGGACGCCCAGCGTTTTGGTAATCTATTGTATGGGAATTTTGACTACGTGGCAGGGGGCATGCGGGTAAAAAACCAAGTGCGACTCAGTCCTAACAATGCTCTGGAACCCCAGGTCGTATTGGATAAATTAAGTACCTTGCCCGCCGATATTATTCATCAGGCAGGCATTCGCTGTATTCATGACTACTTAAAACAGCCGGATATGCAGCAAAGCCACTATCAACAGCTGAAACAAATGGAAATCACTTACGGCAGCCAACAACCTTATATGTGGTTAGGTAAGTACTTTCACATTATTTTACGTAAACCTTAATTATTTAATAGGACCTCGATGTCTTTAACCATTTCTTCAGGCTTAGTAGTAGAGCCGTAGCGCTTAGTTACTTTCCCTTGTTTATTGACCAGAAATTTAGTGAAATTCCATTTAATGCTCTTGCTGCCCAGTACCCCTGGCGCCGCGTCTTTAAGGTACTTATAAAGAGGAGAAGCATTTGCACCGTTAACTTCGGTTTTTTTAAATAAAGGAAAACCAACATTAAACTTTAAACTGCAAAACTGTTCAATTTCCACATCACTGCCCGGTTCCTGGTGACCGAATTGATCACAGGGGAAGCCCATCACCTCGAGGCCCTGTTCTTTATATTTTTCAAAAACGGACTGCAAACCTTCATATTGGGGCGTAAATCCGCATTTACTGGCGGTATTTACAATTAATAAAACTTTGCCTTCGTAGTCTTTTAGGCTCTGTTGCTGGCCATTATTTAAGGTAACATCAAACTGGTATATGGTATTCGACATGGAATGTCCTTTTGCTAAGTGTCAACAAGTAACTTGGGTATATGATGTCATTTTTGGGTAATCAATCAAGTGTTTAAGGAGGATTTGTGGGACAAAATGTAGGATTTATTGGTTTGGGCGTGATGGGATATCCGATGGCTGGCCATTTGTCGACGGCGGGCCACAATGTAACAGTGTATAACCGCACTACCAGCAAAACTCAGCAATGGTTGCAAGAGTACCAAGGTACGATTGCTCACAGCCCCGCTGAAGTGGCAAAAAATGCGGACATCATCTTTGTGTGTGTGGGCAACGATAACGACCTGCGTTCGGTGATGCTCGGTGAAAACGGCGTAGCATTCGGACTAGTGCCCGGCAAAATAGTGGCCGATCATACTACCGCCTCCGCCGATATAGCTCGGGAGTTAGATAAAGCCTATACTGATATGGGAGTTGCCTTTCTTGATGCCCCTGTATCAGGCGGCCAGGCAGGAGCTGAGAAGGGTCAATTGACTATTATGCTCGGCGGAAAGGCAGAGGATTATGCCAGAGTCGAAGGTGTGATGGATGCCTATGCCAAATTCAGTCAATTGTTAGGACCAGCAGGTAGCGGACAATTGGCAAAAATGATGAATCAGATATGCATAGCCGGAGTGGTGCAAGGGCTTGCTGAGGCGCTGCATTTTGGCCAGAATGCGGGACTGGATTGCGAAGCCGTTGTCGAGGTAATCTCAAAAGGTGCTGCCCAATCCTGGCAAATGGAAAATCGTTATCAAAACATGCTCAAAGATCAATATGACTTTGGTTTTGCAGTCGACTGGATGCGTAAAGATTTGCATATCGCCCTTGACGAGGCACGAAAAAATGGTAGTACTTTGCCCTTAACTTCCCTGGTCGATCAGTTTTACGCCCAGGTGCAAAAAGCAGGGGGAGGGCGTTGGGATACCTCTAGTCTATTATCTCGAATGAGTTAAATACGGCTTATATTGGTGGCCTTAGGCCACCGTTTTTATAATAGAGGTTCGCAATTCCATTGATGGCCATGGAAAAAAATTTTTGCGCTGTCATATTCCCGTTCTGCTCGCCAGGTGCGGTTATTGAGCTTTACCACTACGCCAGGATAAATCCGCTTAGTAGCTTCAAGCATAATATCCTGTTGGTACTGTTCTTTAGCCATTTTTATTTCCAGCGCCTTGCCTTCTAGCCACTTCAATAACTGGGTTTCATTTTCAAACAGTTCTTTAGCTTCGTTGACCCTTTTTATCATGTCCTTTGGTACAAATTTTGAGCCGATGATACTCATACGGTCTTTATGGCGAGTGTAGTTTTGCGTAATTTGTCTGAGCAGTTCATCTAAGGTGTCTTTGCGCTCCAGCAGGCTATTAAAGCCGTCACTAAAATCGATGGTTAGATTACTGCCAGATACCGCACCAAAGGTACCTGCGCTGATTTTGCTATGGCTTTTTATATTACAGTTATATAAATTACCATTAGGCGTATCAATCGGACCGATCGTGACTTTGCCGCGGCAGACTACACGGCTGTAAGCAAGTTGGCGGCCAATGGTGACATTTCCATTGCAGTTTATATCCAGACCTTGGCCATGTTGCACGTGAATGCTGCCCTTGGCATTTAGGGTGGTACTGTATACCGTATAGCTGTCATTAGCTTTGCCCATAGCGCCTTCGGTAATGATAATATCCCCGCCAGCTTTGATTGATGCAGACTCGACAAAGCCATTGATGGTGACATCGCCAGAGGCCTCTATACTCATTTTTTCAGTTACATCACCGTTTACTAACACTGCGCCGTCATACTTAACGTTGCCGGAGCCAACGTTTACCCCTTTACAGATAAAGGTATCGTCTACCCACATTTTCTGATCTTTAAATTTAGGCATGCCTGAGATGTCGGCCAGTATTAAATTTTCGTCATGGGGACTGACCACTGTACCTTGGTCATGCTTAAATTTGAGCCACTCTCCGGATTTTGCCACAAGGGTAACTCCTGTCACAGTATAGCCGGCTCGTCCCTTTGTAGGTGGCATGCGACGGAGTAACTCTGTAGCTTCGTTGACACATATTATGTCGCCAAGATCACGCATGTCTACGGATCTATTTCCTGACTTTTGCGGCCGTAATATTCGTTCTAAGGCGTTTTGCACCAATGGTTTCAGTCTGGATGAGCGGCCGTTTCGAGGCGGCACACCACGGGCAATGACCTCGTCAAAAACTTCACCTGAAGCGGCATTCCTTATTTTTGCTAGCAGGAGTGATAGCCTTTTATGCCCAAGTCCACGGACTATGCCCGCTTTTTTTGCGGTATTTTTGAGGGTCATTAGACTTGGGGTTTTGCCTGCATACCCGCAGGTGATAACCATGATGGCAGAAAGCTCGCCCTCAACAATTCTGCATTTGGCTTCTGTATGGCGTCTTTCACCTATGCGCTCAAGGACTACTGTGCTTGAATTATTTTTAGCGGCAGTTTTATAGTTGCTCAGCGCTTCCAGAATACTTTTCTCGAAAATAAAGAAGTGCTTAAATTCACTTTTGTTGATGATCTCCAAGACGGTTTTGACATCAAGTTTTATTTCAA
>JAWUXW010000092.1:0-34162 GCA_034111125.1 Paraglaciecola sp. | reverse complement strand
GCAGCGATGACTTTTTCTCCGAACTCTTTATCGGGTATGCCAAATACTGCACAGTCCGAAACCTGTGGCATTTCAATCATCGCCCCTTCAATTTCAGCTGGAAATATATTCGCTCCTCCGGAAATGATCATGTCTTTTTTGAAGGGCTATCCACTTAGTGCCACCAATGTCGACAACCGTTATCTAATTTGGGTGTCTGACGTTATTACTGATGGTAACTACCACGCCTATTACCCCGCTTGGATAGAAACATCAGCTGATTCAAGCACCATAAAGGTATTGCCCGTTTATCCGAGTGGATTTTAGCGAAGGTTCAAAGGCTAGGGTTTGTTGAAAAGCGAATAACAACCTGAGTCCAATAATAGCGTAAGTGTTACTTTGAATGCCCACTATTGGCAGTGGACTTACTCTTTAAGCAAGGTCGGCAGCCATCGCTGTAGATCACGTTAGCTAAACAACAAGCAACACAGTGTATTTATGGGCTGATAGTGCCTCTTAGCGAGAATTGCTAATGGGAGAAAGGCTAGGTTGTTTTTGGATTAGATGAATGACTCTTATTGGCACAAAGCAACTATTAACTAAAAATCCTTGACCGTTCGCTATCTCAGTAAGCTGTGTGAAAACAATTAAACTTTAGACCTTATTAGAATGAATCGACACACAGCCTGCGCTCTTAGTCGCCTGCCAGAAAATTAGTAGAGTGCACAAGCTAAATCAGTCTCTTACCCTCCAATGAGTTTTCTACGTATTTTTGGCTCTGAGGTCTTTTCACCCAACCAGATGTTAAAAAACCATTGACTGAATAGGGGGTCTGCTACTTCGCCGATCAACTGATTGTTGTGGTACAAAATAGTGCCACGTGCAGCGTTTTGTATACCTATGATGGTTGAGGTATCGCTTACATCGGGGATGATTTTAACTAGGGTGCCATACCAGCGAGTCATTGCGTCTTCATCATCGAAACCCTGCTGGCGAATTTCGTCAATAGAGCGTTTAGCGATGTCTGCGCCGTCGAGGTTGCGCAAATACTTAAGTGACAGGGCGAACGGCGTGTCTGACGACCACACACCCTCGCCTGCATAGAGCTTGGCGTCGTAAACATTCCAAAATAAAACCTTCAGCCTGGCCTCGCCAACTAATTGCGCCTGTGGCACATGCTGCTCGATTATCTGGGTATTTTCCGCCATGGCACTTGTTCCCCAATATAGCCCTAAGAGTAAGACGATTGTTCTTAACATGCTTAGTTGCCTGTTTATTTGATATATCAGCTTATACGGAAGATATGGGTATAACGATTAGTTGTTTTTTTTAAGACCTGTTGTACTTTCATATACAAGCTAAACATCCCGCTGCAGTTTTTCTACAATTACTTTATTCGCAGCAGGAAACGCAAAATCGTCTAGTTTGCCAATATCTACCCACTGGCCTATTTGTCCTTCCTGATGCACCGGCTCGTCGTCGAAGCCGTCGACGAGACGCACATGCAAACGGACTTTTTTATCCCCGTAGTCATGTTCGATCAGCAAAAATTCACTTTGTGAGGTAAGTTGAATACCTATTTCTTCTCGCAGCTCACGAACGAGAGCCTGTTCAACACTTTCACCGGCTTCGCACTTGCCGCCGGGAAATTCCCAAAGGCCACCCTGGTGCAGATCATCAGCCCGCTTACTGATGTAAATTAAATTGTTGCGTTTGATTACGCCCACGGCGACTTCCACTATTTTCAATTAATTGTGCCCCTTTATTCTCTTACAGATACAAAAAGGTCGGGCGGCTCACTATTTGAACCCACCCGACTTTAACCAAGCTAATAACAGCTGTTAGTTCTAGCTAAGTTTACCGTGACACTGCTTGTACTTTTTACCTGAACCACAGGGACAGGGATCGTTGCGCCCTACCTTAGGTCCTTCCCGCATCGCCGTCTTCGGCTGTTGGGATGGCTGCACTTGCGCGGCAGGAGCATTAGCAGATTGATGTTCATATTGCTTAGGTAGGTCATCGGCTTGGCGGCGCTGCTCTTCTACAGCCTCCACGTCAGACTCAGCCTTAACTTGCACCTTGCTAAGAATGGTCACCACTTCCACTTTAAGGGCTTCAAGCATCTCGGAGAACAACTCGAATGACTCGCGCTTATATTCCTGCTTGGGGTTTTTCTGGGCATAACCACGTAAATGGATACCTTGGCGCAAATGATCCATCGCCGCTAGATGCTCTTTCCAGCTACTGTCGAGGTTTTGCAGCATGACTGCTTTTTCAAATTGCCGTAAAACCTGGGGACCAACAATTTCTTCTTTAGCTTTATAAGCTTTAGAGACTTCGTCATGTAAGCGTTCCCGCAGTTTTTCTTCAAACAACTTGTCGTCTTCATCCAGCCATTGCTGCACCGGTAAGTCGAGTAAAAAATCGCCTTTCAAGCGCGATTCTAAACCGGCAATATCCCACATTTCTTCGAGTGACTGTTGAGGTATGTACTCATCAAGAATACCGCTAACCACATCTTCACGAATAGCATCGATAGTCAAGCTAATATCGCCTTCATCGAGCAACTCATTGCGCTGCTCGTAAATGACTTTACGCTGATCGTTTGCGACATCATCAAATTCTAGTAATTGCTTACGGGTATCAAAGTTGCGGCCTTCAACCTTACGTTGAGCATTCTCTATGGCTCGTGTCACCCAGGGATGTTCGATGGCTTCACCGTGCTCCATACCCAGACGCTTCATCATGTTGCCCATTTTTTCTGAAGCGAAAATACGCATCAAGGCATCATCTAAAGATAGGTAAAAACGTGAAGACCCTGCATCCCCCTGACGACCAGAGCGGCCACGTAATTGATTATCGATACGACGAGACTCGTGACGCTCGGTGCCAATAATGTGTAAACCACCAGCGGCAATCACGGCGCCGTGATCAATTGCCCAATCCGCTTTTATTTTTTCAACTTTGCTGGGCTTGGGATCATGAATTTTATCCAGTTCAGCTTGCCAGTTACCACCCAGTACAATATCCGTTCCCCGACCGGCCATGTTGGTAGCAATGGTAATGGAGCCTGTTTTACCTGCCTGAGCAATAATGTCGGCTTCCTGCTCGTGAAACTTAGCGTTTAGTACTTTATGGGCAATTTTCTCTTTCTTTAATATACCTGATAGCAACTCGGAATTTTCAATCGACACCGTACCAACCAAGGCTGGCTGACCCCGTTTTACGCAGTCTTTGATATCTTCCACTATGGCTTCGTATTTTTCTGCTGCCGTAAGGTAGATCAGGTCGGCCTTATCATCACGAACCATCGGCTGGTTAGTGGGTATCACCACGGTTTCAAGACCGTAAATACTTTGAAATTCAAAGGCCTCCGTATCAGCCGTCCCGGTCATCCCAGAAAGTTTTTCGTATAAGCGGAAGTAGTTTTGGAAGGTAATTGAAGCCAGAGTCTGGTTTTCATTCTGAATGTTCACCCCTTCTTTGGCTTCGATGGCCTGGTGTAGCCCTTCTGACCAGCGGCGGCCTTCCATTGTGCGGCCGGTATGCTCATCTACGATAACAATGTCGTCATCTTTGACGATGTAATCTACATCTCGGCTAAACAACTTGTGAGCACGTAAGGCGGCGTTTACATGATGTAAAAGAGAAATATTCGCAGCAGCGAACAGGGATTCATCTTCAGGTAAGGCCCCTACCCGCTGTAGAATTTGCTCTACATGAATTTGACCATTTTCAGTTAGGTGAATCTGCTTACCTTTTTCATCGATAGTATAGTCACCATCGCCCATTTCACCTTCTTCATCTTCTTTTTCTTGTTTGACCAACTCAGGAATAATGACATTGATTTTTCGATATAACTCAGAGCTATCCTCAGCCTGACCTGAAATGATCAGCGGCGTACGGGCTTCATCAATCAGGATGGAATCTACTTCATCGATTACCGCAAAGTGCACGTCTCTCTGCACTCGTTCTTTGGGGCTAAATGCCATGTTGTCACGCAAGTAATCGAAACCAAACTCATTATTAGTGCCGTAAGTAATATCCGCATCGTACGCATCTTTTTTCTGCTGATGAGACAAGCCGGGAATATTACAGCCAACCGTTAGACCCAAAAATTCAAATACGGCACGACTCCAGTCAGCATCGCGACTAGCCAGATAATCGTTAACGGTAATAACGTGCACGCCTTTGCCGGTAATGGCGTTCAAATAAGAAGGCAGTGTCGAGGTCAGAGTTTTACCTTCACCGGTACGCATCTCTGAAATTTTACCCTGGTGCAATACCTGGCCGCCGAGCATCTGCACATCAAAATGGCGCATGCCAAACACACGTTTACTGGCTTCTCTAACCAGGGCAAAGGCTTCAACCTGAATTTCATCGGTACTTTCGCCCTTATCCAGGCGTTGCTTGAACTCAGTTGTTTTAGCCTTTATTTGCTCATCACTTAAGGCCTCGTATTCTGGCTCTAGGAGATTAATTTGTTCAACGGCTTTGCTTAATTGTTTTAGCAGCCGATCATTACGGCTACCAAAAATTTTGGTGAAAATACTCGAGAACATGGATTTGCAGCTTCCAATCTAGTAATAAAAAATACTTAGTCCCAATTAAGAGAGATAAATATCATGACTAAAAATAAAACAATCGGCTCATAAGGAGCCGATTGTCAGTAATATTTGTATCGCAGCACGGGCTGCAACGTCGGTTAGTCTCGATATACGAAGGGCAAAGGGTCTTGCTGTTTACCTTTGCGTAAAACTTCATAATGGACATGGGGTCCAGTCGAACGACCGGTACTGCCCATCAACGCAATATGCTGACCTTTGGTAACCACGTCGCCTATTCTAACATTAAGTTGTTTATTATGCCCGTAGCGCGTAACTAAGCCGTCACCATGGTCTATCTCAACGAGATTACCGTATCCGTAACGTTCTCCGGCCCAAACTACAAGGCCTGCGCCAGTAGATGTGACCGGGTCATCTTCTTTACCGGCAAAATCCAGTCCTTTATGCATGCCGGGCATACCGGAAAAAGGGTCTTTACGAATACCGTAATAGGAAGACAACCAACCTGACTCGACTGGCCTGCCGGCTAATCGACTCTGCTCATTGATATGGTGATTAAGCATAATAGATTCAAGAGCATTTAGCTGCTGAGTTTTGTTTTGTATCTGATCCAGCATCACGTCTATCTTACTCAGCAACGCATTACTAGAAGGAATATCCAAGTCTGTTGACATATTCGGCCCGCCCATTGACGGCGTTTGATTAAAACTGAACTCTTCGGGATTTAAATTTGCTTCTTCGACTAAACGGGCACCCAATGCGTCAAGACCTTGAATTTGGCTTTGCATATCGGCTAGCTTAAGCAATATGCCTGTAAGACGCTGTTCCGTGCTGAGCTTGAGACTTTCAACTTCACGGCTTTGTTGTTTAAAACCCGATTTAGCATAAGTGATACGGCTAAGATCATCGCTAGGTGACTGGGTAGAACGACTGGAAATCAGAAACAGACCACAGATCGCGATCAAGACAAGGCCTAGCTGTTGTTTACTTAGGCTGTAAAAAAATCTGCCTCGCTTACTGCGATAAAGTACGGTCAAACTCATTTGTATAAGCTACCTGTTTCTGCGATTTATGCGCTTCACAAGCGCGATTTTAAACCAAGTCACAATGGAGTAACAGCCTGATTAGGTATTAGATTAACAACACAGGGCTTACTATTAATACGCATCGACCAATAATATTTACTTTATATCGACTAAAAACATCCATTCCGTCAATCCCTTTTTTTATATGCCAATACTCTTAACTCATGCCACCCGATAACAAAATACCGCAATTTAGCGGTATCTATTAAATCTCTTAGCCAGCCAATACCGGTGAGGCAAAACGAATAGGCATAGCTTCGGGAGTGTCGTAGCTGACAAATTCCCAGCATTTTTTGTTATTCAACATCGCATTCAGTAACTTGTTATTTAAACCGTGCCCGGTCTTATAAGCGACTAATTCGCCGATAATACTGTGCCCGCCTAAATATAAGTCACCAATAGCGTCTAATATCTTGTGTTTGAGAAATTCATCGTTGTAGCGCAAGCCTTCAGGATTTAATACCCGATACTCATCCAATGCCACCGCATTCTCCATGCTGCCACCCAACGCAAGGTTTTGGGAATTCATGTACTCAAGATCTTTCATAAAACCAAAGGTACGAGCCCGACTCACTTCCTCAACATAAGAGGATGAATCAAAGTCCAGCACCATATGTTGTCGAGTTTGACTAATCACTGGGTGATCAAAGTCGATACGAAAATCGACTCTAAAGCCATCATAGGGACGTAATTCTGCCCATTTATCGCCATCTTCAACCTTAATCGGCTTCTTGATCTTAATAAACTGTTTAGCCACGTTTATTTCTTCAATACCTGCGGATTGCAGTAGAAAAATAAACGGGCTGGCACTGCCATCCATGATGGGAAGCTCGTCACTATCGACTTCAACAATAATATTGTCGATACCTAAACCAGCCAAAGCCGAGGCTAAATGCTCAACGGTAGAAATCGTCACACCGTCGGCATTGCTGATACATGTACAGAGCATAGTGTCGCCCACCGCATCGGCTCGGGCAGGAATATCAGCAAAAGGATCAAGGTCAACGCGGCGAAATACAATACCTGTATTCGCCGGCGCAGGCCGGAGAGTCATGGTGACCTTATCACCTTTATGCAGACCAATTCCTGTCTCTTGAACAGATTTTTTGATGGTGCGTTGTTTAATCATTCTACCCTTGGCGCTTTTTGTCTAAATAGACAATAAGCGTAATAAAAAGCGGCGCGTATAGTACTAAATAATCTTACTTCTGTCAAAAAACTGTCACATATGCATAAAACGATACCTAATTCACGCTAAAATGCTGCGCGACTTTCTATGACAAACTATTCACTTACTAATTCCGTCTTAACTTAATTAATCAGCTTGTTTCCTTAGAAAGGCCGGAATATCCAGATATTCCAAATCATTCCCTGACTCCATTTTATCTTCACTGACCGCTGTCTTAGTGGTTTCAGTGATGACGCCAGAAGACATATTATCGGTACCGTTGGCCTGTAATCTAAACTCATTACTGTCCACAGTGACTCGAGCGCTTCGGCTGGAGACTAAAGAAATATCAGGCTTACGCTCAGCGCCAATACCGGTTGCCACGACAGTAACCCGAAGTTCATCACTTAAGTCCATATCGATAACCGTACCGATAACCACGGTGGCGTTTTCAGAAGCAAAGGCCTTAACCGCATTACCCACTGTCTCGAATTCATCAATAGAAAAGTCAGGCCCGGCAGTAATGTTGACCAAAATACCACGTGCACCGGATAAATCGATGTCTTCGAGTAAAGGACAGGCGATTGCGCCTTCGGATGCTTCTTCAGCCCGATCTTCACCAGATGCTGAACCACTGCCCATCATAGCCGTGCCCATTTCAGACATAACGGTTTTCACATCCGCGAAATCCACGTTAATAAGACCTGGGCGGGTAATCAATTCAGCAATACCTTGCACTGCACCACGCAAAATATCATTGGCGGCACTAAACGCTTTTAATAAAGGTGTGCCCTTACCCATGACTTTTAATAATTTTTCATTTGGAATGGTGATCAACGAGTCGACATATTTTGATAACTCTTCAATGCCCTGCTCAGCAAATTCGGTGCGTTTACGTCCTTCAAATGGGAAGGGTTTAGTGACCACAGCAACGGTTAATATTCCCAATTCTTTGGCTATTTTGGCAACTTCTGGTGCTGCCCCAGTGCCAGTACCACCACCCATACCTGCGGTGATAAAGATCATGTCAGCACCTTCAAGGCTCTGACGAATGGTTTCCCGATCTTCCTCTGCTGCCTGACGTCCAATGTTAGGGTTAGCTCCTGCACCTAAGCCCTTAGTGACACCCGAGCCAATTTGCAAGGTAACGTTGGCTGCGGAACTGCGCAACACCTGGGCATCCGTATTGATGGCAATAAATTCTACCCCTTCAATACAGTGTGCCACCATGTGTTCAATGGCGTTACCGCCACCACCGCCCACACCAATAACTTTGATTACAGCTTCTTCACTGTGACTATCCATTAATTCAAACATAGGTACTCTCCGGTTTTTGCGCTAAGTTAACAGGCGATAATCGCCCGCCAGCTATAGTTCTTTAAATTTGTGCTGTTGAGTTATTTAAAACTCACCCTTAAACCAACTTTGCATTCTGTGCCACATGCCTTCGCTCGTCTTATCTTTGGCGGCGAGCTTGGCACTTAAATGTTCTTTGCCGTACAGCAACAAACCAACGGCAGTTGAAAATTTCGCATCTTCCACGTACTCCGCTAGTCCTTTCATGCCCAGTGGCTGTCCCACCCTAACTGGCATTTGGAAAATTTCTTCGGCAAACTCCACGGCACCTTCCATTTTGGCGGTGCCGCCAGTGAGCACAATGCCTGCGGCAATTTGCTCTTCCAGACCACTGGCGCGGATTTCTTCATGCACCAGCTCAAACAACTCCTGATACCGTGGTTCAATGACTTCCGCCAAGGTGTGACGTGACATAGCCCTAGACGGTCTGCCTCCCACACTATGCACTTCAATGCTTTCTTCCATGCTAACCATGTCCTTAAGGGCACAGGCGTAGCTAATTTTAATGTCTTCTGCGTGGCTAATCGGCGTGCGAAATATTTTCGCAATATCACTGGTAATTTGATTACCAGCCACCGGGATAACGCAGGTATGACGGATCGCGCCGTCGGTGTATAGCACCATGTCGATAGTGCCACCACCGATATCCACCACACATACACCCAGTTCTTTCTCATCATCAGTCAGCACTGCATAACTTGCGGCCACCGCTGAAAAAATCATATGGTCAGCGCTTAACTCGCAGCGCTGCACACACTTCACCAGGTTCTTCGCCATATCATCAGCACAGGTGATAATGTGCGCTTGGGCTTCCATTCTGACTCCGGACATACCGATCGGGTTTTTTATCCCTTCTTGCACATCAATGGTAAATTCCTGTGGTAGCACATGTAGTAAGCGTCTTTCTGCGGCAATAGGCACAGAACGGGCAGCATGTACAACATTGTCCACGTCTTCCTGAGTCACTTCCTGATTATTAATTGGCACCATGCCACTTTCATTTTGACATTGAACGTGACGTCCAGAAACCGCCATAAAAACGGAGGATACCCTGCAGTCCGCCATCAGTTCCATTTCATTAATGGCCCGTTGCACTGATTGAACCACCAGATTCAAATCATTAACGCCGCCCTTATCCATACCTTTAGATGCGTGACTACCGACACCGACAATACTAATATTACCGTCATCCAACAGTTCTCCGACTATGGCCTTTACATTACTTGTGCCAATGTCCAAGCCAACAATAAGCTTTCTTTCTGCTACCTTAGACATCTTGCTTCACTCTCACTGTTTTTAACTCTCTTGTTGTTCGCCAGCAATCTCAGTTTTCCAACCGACTGCCAGGCCTGTGTCATAACGTAAATCAACGTAGTCCACCGATTCTTCTTGCTCATCTAACAGCGGAAAAAGGTCGATAAAACGCTGGAAACGATCAATAAATTCTTTGCGTCCTAAATTCAATTTTATACCGTTACTCAGTCGCACATTCCAGGCGAATCGCTCACTTAGAAACAACTCGCTTATTTGCAGATCCGTGCCCGCCAGTAATGAACGCATCGCCAGATAACCTTGCAAGGCGGTCTGCTCACTGCCACCTGGACCAAACAAGCTTGGCAGGCTGATAGGCCCATTGTCGGCACTTGCCTGGAATGTTTGACCATACTGGTTAAGTAACAAATCTCCGTTCCAATGTGCTGCTGGCACTTGTTCTACGACATAAATCTCTAAGCCATTAGGCCAACGCTTACGCACCGATGCCCGATATACCCAAGGCAGGGCCTCCACATCCAGGTGAGTTTGCTCCACATCCACACTAAAAAAACTACCAGCCTGTGTTCTTCTGACCAGCTGCTCAATTTGCTCGTCATCAATAAATTGACGTTGTCCAGACACCACTATTTTTTGCACCGGCGCTTGTTGCTCATCCTCAAGCCAGGCACTAAGCTGAAAACCGCCGTAAATCAGAGCCACCAATAAGGCGCTCAGAAATAGCATGCCAGCAAAAAAGCCCGCACCTTCCGCTGTTTCCTCTGGGCTTTTTATCAGCTCCTGTGACTCGCTCATTTGTCCATGTCCGTAGTAGCAAGCACTTGCATCGATAGCTCGGCAAAACTCATTCCCGCTTGTTTGGCCGCCATGGGTACCAGACTCTTTTTAGTCATGCCCGGCACCGTATTTGCCTCAAGCAAATAAAACTGCCCCTGACTATCTTGCATAAAATCAACTCTGCCCCAGCCGGAACCCTCAAGGGCATCGAAAGCTTGCAGGGCCAGTACGGCAAGTTGCTGCTCTTGCCGTTCAGATAAACCACTAGGGCAGAAATATTCTGTGCTATCACTTTGATATTTGGCGGCGTAGTCGTAAAAAAACCGGGGCGTGGACATACTAATAGAGGGCAATGCCTTACCATCCAGTATGCTGACGGTATATTCAGTACCTTGAATAAACTGCTCGATCAAGACTTTATCGTCATATTCAAAGGCGTCTTGAATAGCAGTTTCTAGTTGTAGCGCACTTGTAACTCTGGCCATACCTATGCTGGAACCTTCCTGCGCAGGTTTAACCATGACCTCACTTCCCAAGCGAGCCATTATAGCCCCGCACTTGGCTGCATCAAAGACTCTTTTGTCAGCAATTTCATATGCTGGTGTAGGCAAATCAAGACTTTGCCATATTTGCTTACTGCGAATTTTATCCATACACAGTGCCGAGCCCAAAACGCCACTACCGGAATAGCTTAATTTGAGTTGTTGTAAAGCCCCCTGCAACGAGCCATCTTCACCACCTCTGCCATGCAGCATGATCACTACCCGCTTAAAATTTTGCCTTAGCAATTCAGTTAGAGGCTGCTCGGCGGGATCAAAAGCATGGGCGTCAACGCCAATCTCCAGTAGCCCTTCGAGCACTGCACGACCTGAATTTAACGACACTTCCCGCTCGGCCGAACGACCACCGAGCATTACCGCCACTTTGCCGTAATCCTGTGCTGACATTGCCGGACTCTGAACTGGGGAAGCTAGTGCGCTCAAGACTGCACTCCTTTACTCAATTCACTTATGTTTAATTTTACGTTTTGTAGACCCTTGGCAATTTGTCCTATGTTGCCCGCTCCTTGGGTTAGTACGATATCTTGGTCACGCAGTACATCAGCCAACAACAGAGGTAATTCGTCTTTATCCGATATATAAATCGGTTCAAGCTGGCCCCGCTTACGAATAGAGCAACACAAGGCCTTGCTATCTGCCCCTTCAAGGGGTTCTTCACCGGCGGAATACACTTCAAGTAATAACAACACGTCAACCTGTGAAAGCACCTTAACAAAGTCCTCATACAGGTCACGGGTTCGAGTATAACGATGGGGCTGATACGCCATTACTAAACGTCTATCCGGCCAGTTATTGCGAGCCACCGCAATGGTTGCCGCCACTTCAGTAGGATGATGACCATAGTCGTCTACCAATACGGCCTGCCCTTGGCCAGTGTCAAACTCCCCCAGCAATTCAAAGCGGCGACCAATCCCGGAAAAACTGCCTAGAGCCTCGACAATCGCATCATCAGCGATCCCCTCGTCGGTGGCCACGGTTATCGCAGCGAGAGCATTCAATACATTGTGTTTGCCAGGCAAATTGACTTTCACCGTCAAGGCTGGAAGATCTTTGCGTAGTACATTAAAAGTACTTTGATTGAAGCCATGTACAACTTCTATGGCTCTCACATCAGCATGGTCGACATAGCCATAGGTCAAATATTTACGTCCTATACGGGGCAAAAGGTGCTGAATAACTGGGTCATCAATGCATAACACCGCTAAACCATAGAAGGGCAAGTTATGTAAAAACTCAATATAGGTGTCTTCCATTTTTTGAAAGTCACCCTGATAGGTTTCCATATGGTCGGCCTCGATATTGGTCACCACCGACACCATAGGTTGCAGGTGCACGAAGGACGCATCACTCTCATCGGCCTCGGCAATCAAGTAGCGACTGGCACCCAAACGAGCATTGGTGCCGGTACTGTTGAGCAAACCGCCGATAACAAAAGTCGGGTCAAGTTCTGCCTGAGCGAATATGGTAGCGATCAAACTAGTTGTCGTCGTTTTACCGTGGGTGCCAGCTATAGCGATGCCGTGCCTGAAACGCATCAACTCGGCCAACATCTCCGCTCGACGTATAACCGGAATACGCTGCTGGTTGGCAGCGTTAACCTCTGGGTTGCTAGGATCAATTGCACTAGATACCACTACTACATTTGCCTGGCTAACATTGCTCGCCTTATGGCCAAAGTAGATACTTGCACCCAAATCAGCCAGCCTATCGGTCATGCTGTTGGCTTGGCGATCTGAACCGGAAATCTGATAACCTTCATTAAGCAAAACTTCAGCAATTCCGCCCATGCCTGCCCCACCAATGCCGACAAAATGAATATGCTTGATACGGCGCATTTCTGGCAAATGGTAGTGGGTCTTATCTGCTTTAATCATGCCCTTTGCTCCGCCAATTCTATGCAACACAGTGATACTTGCTCAGCTGCATCCAATTTCGCCAATGCTCTGGCGCGTTTACCCATGTCCCGCAAACGCTGTGGCGCAGCAAAGCAAAGGTCTAATATTTTACCAAGGCCATTGTCCTGCAGTGTATCTTGAGGTAACAAATAAGCAGCATCAGCGTCGACTAAAGCCTGGGCATTCTTAGTTTGATGATCATCCACAGCATGGGGTAAGGGTATAAAAATGGCACTCACACCGGCCGCCGCAACTTCTGCCACAGTCAAAGCACCAGCCCGGCAAATGACCAAGTCGGCCCATTGATAGGCCGCGGGCATATGGTCCACAAACTCTTCCACCTGCCAACTTTCACTGCTTACCTTAGCTCCCTGATAGGCGGTTTCGACTGCCGCTAAGTGACCTTTACCACATTGATGGCGCACCCTAAATTCGCTGAACTTGGCAAGCGCCGGGGGCACGGCTTCATTTAAGGGCTTGGAGCCTAAACTGCCGCCGACCACTAATATATGTAGGGGAAACTGAATCGTTTCTTTATGCAGCAATGCGCCAAAATCGGCCCGCACAGGATTACCCACCCACTGGAATCTGGGATCGGTGTTAGCCTCTTTTTGAGCCGGAAATGTATCGGCAAAGCCGGTCATCACTTTACTAGCGATCCGGGATAATAATTTATTGGTCATGCCTGGCACGGCATTTTGCTCATGTAATATTAAGGGTATTCCTTGCGTCCAGGCGGCGACTCCACCAGGACCACTAACAAACCCCCCCATGCCTAACACCACATCTGGTTGGAAATTTTTAATCACTTTACGTGCCTGAAATATGGCCATGATTATCTTAAATGGCGCCGCTAATAATCGAATAATGCCATTCCCGCGCACACCCGCCACATCAATAAAGGTGATGGGATAACCTGCTTTTGGAACGATTTCTGCTTCCATTCGCTGTGACGTGCCTAACCAGTGAATAGTCCAGTTCTTGGCAGCTAATGCATCTGCCACCGCCAAACCAGGGAAAACATGCCCTCCCGTACCGCCAGCCATGACTAATAATCTACGCTTCATATTAGTCTCTCACTATTTTCATTTGCACTTGCTCGGGCAGTTCTTGGTTTTTCCCGGGTTTGCTCTAGGGCGGCGTCGATAACATCACCTAGTTCATCTGTTACCCGTTGTTTAGCCGCTTTTGTCACTTTCCCTTTGCTCCGTTTGACCTTTGCCGCGCTACCTGTATTTAAGGCCTGTACACCGTCCACCCGCAGTTCGAAATCTATTCTAAGTAAGAGTGCTACAGCAATAGCCATAATAATCATGCTTGAGCCGCCGTAACTGAGCAGAGGAAAGGTCAAACCCTTAGTCGGCAATATACCGGCACTTGCCCCTACATTTATTGCGGTTTGTAAACTAAACCAAATTCCGATGGCGTAGGCTAAGTAGGCTTCAAACGGACGCTCTTGTTGCAGTGCACGACTTCCGATGGTTAGTGCTTTAAGCACTAACATCAACATTAGAATAAGCACTGCAGCGACCCCGGCAAAGCCGAGTTCTTCGGCCAAAATAGCCATAATAAAATCTGTGTGGGCTTCAGGCAGGTACTCCAATTTTTGTAAACTATTACCCAAGCCCTGACCAAATACGTCGCCCCTGCCGTAAGCCATTAAGGATTGGGTTAGTTGATAACCACTGCCGAAAGGGTCGGCCCAGGGATCAAGAAAAGAGGTAATGCGCTTCATGCGATACTCTTCAAACATTATCAGCATTATTACCGCTAAACTGCCAGTGATGGCCAGCCCGAAGAACTGCCATAACTTGGCTCCGGCTAAAAACAACAAACCGATGGTGGTGAGTAACATAACCACTACTGTGCCTAAATCCGGTTGCATCAAAAGCAAAAGCGCCAGTACAAAAAACACCACGAGTGGCTTAATAAAGCCTTTAATATTATCCGTTACCTCTTCATGACGACGGACTAAATAGCCGGCCAGATAACAGAAAAAGAACAATTTCGCCGGTTCAGCTGCCTGCACGGTAATCGGTCCCAACACCAACCAGCGGGTACTGCCATTAACGGTGCGGCCAACTATCAACACTGCCACCAGCAATGCAATCGCCAACAACAACAGCCAGATATTGCTAACGCGCCACCACTGCATGGGAATTTGCATCACGATCAATGCTGTACTGATCGCCAGTACAATGTAAATCCCATGACGGACCGCAAAATGAAAGGGATTGTCAAATAGTCTGGCTGCCACAGGCATAGAAGCAGAGGTAACAATAACCAGTCCGATACTGAGTAGGGCCAATGCCAGCAGGACGAGATTGACGTCGTAGGGACGAAGGTTTTGTGCCTGGCTGTCACTTTGCGGATCATGCCGTTGAGAAAACATTCTCACCAGGGGATTATCTTTATTGATAGACATCGTGCTCATGCTGCCAACTCCTGCACGGTTTTGCTAAAGCAATCACCCCTTTGCTGATAGTTCGCAAACATGTCTAAACTGGCGCAGGCCGGTGATAACAATACCGTGTCATGGGCACAGGCCAATTTGGCCGCTTCTTGAACGGCTTGTTCAAGGCTGGCAACAGCTAAACTGCCCCCTTTTAATTGAGCAATTTGTTCTCCGTCTTTACCCAGAGTAATTAATACGTCCACTGAGTTATTCAGTATTTCTTTAAGAGGAGAGAAGTCAGCGCCCTTACCTTCGCCCCCGGCGATTAAGATTAATTTCCCCTTACAACTACTTAAGAGACCTTGAATAGCAGCAAGGGTCGCACCTACATTGGTTGCCTTTGAGTCATTGATCCAGCGCACATTGTTGAACATTGATACGGTTTGACAACGATGTGCCAGACCACCGAAGTTCATGGCACCTTGTTTGATGGCAGCTAAGGGCAGACCTGCCAGCAACGACATTGCAGCTGCGGCCTGAATATTCAACATATTGTGGGCACCGACTAATAAGCAGTCTTTGCTTTCAATAAAGCGTTCACCGTTGAGGCATATACTGCTGTCTTGTTCGTTCCAACTAAAGCCTTGCCCACTTGAGCTGAGGCCAAACATCAGGTCGGCCTGGTCATTTTCTGGATACGTGTCTGGTTCATCTCGATTGCAAACTTTGTAGTTGGCTTGGTGATAAACTTTGTGCTTAATTTGGCGATAAGTTTTACTGTCCCCATGACGATCGAGATGGTCATCACTTAGATTTAACAGCGTGGCCACCAAAGGCTTAAGGGAATAGGTAGTTTCCAGTTGAAAGCTGGATAACTCCAACACGATCATGTCAGCGTGTTTCTCCAATAAATCCAGAGCAGGAATGCCTATATTGCCGCCCAGCAGGGCTTTTTTGCCGTCCGCTAGAAACATTTCTGCCACGATACTAGTCACCGTCGATTTGCCATTAGAGCCAGTAATTGCAATCAAGGGTTTGTGGTTGAAAGAGGCAAAGAGTTCAATATCCCCTATCACCCTGACACCGGCATTTAACGCTATTTGAATCGCCGGATGAGCTAAATCTATCCCTGGACTAAGTACGATTAAATCGGCCTTGCATAAGGTAAGGGGATCAAAGCTTCCCAGATACAAGGGCACATCGATTGAGATAGTCAGTTCAGTTCGACTGTCCATGGCACTGACATTCGCCCCTTTATTTGACAAAAAACGCACGCAGGACAGACCCGTAAGGCCAAGTCCTACTACTACGATATTTCTGTCTAACAAGTTAAGGGGCGACATAGTTTAAATTTTTCCTCTACCTTAATTTCAAGGTGGCTAAACCAACCAGGACTAAAATCAATGAAATAATCCAAAAACGAACTATTACTCGGGGTTCTGGCCAGCCTTTTAATTCATAATGGTGATGAATTGGTGCCATGCGAAAAATTCGCCGACCACGCAATTTAAACGAGCCAACCTGCAATATCACTGACAGGGTCTCGATCACAAAGATACCTCCCATGATAAATAACACGATCTCCTGGCGCACCAATACTGCAAGGATCCCCAGGGTTCCGCCCAAAGCTAAAGAACCTACATCTCCCATAAAAACCTGGGCCGGATAGGTGTTAAACCACAAAAATCCTAATCCAGACCCTACAATGGCGGTGCAGACGATCACTAACTCACTGGTTAGAGGTAGGTAGGGAATATTCAAATAGGCAGAAAAGTTTATATTTCCTGTGGCGTAGGCAAAAATAGCAAATGCCCCCGCCACCAAGATAACGGGCACAATAGCCAAACCATCTAGTCCATCGGTCAGGTTCACCGCGTTGCTGGTTCCTACCAGTACAAAATAAGTAAGAACAATGAAGAACATGCCCATTTGCGGCATCACTTCCTTGAAAAAAGGCACTAACAAAGCGGTTTCCGTCGGATCTTGCTGGTTTGCAAACAAGTAGACAGCGACACCGATCGCGACGACCGACTGCCAAAAATACTTCCAACGTGCAATGAGACCTTTCGCATCTTTACGCACTACTTTACGGTAATCGTCGATAAAACCGATGATACCGTAAGATACTAATACAAATAGCGTGACCCACACATAACGATTACTGAGGTCCGCCCACAACAGCACGCTGCTTAAAATTGCCGCTAAAATCAGCACCCCGCCCATAGTTGGCGTGCCTGATTTAGACAAGTGGGACTCGGGGCCATCATTACGCACGGTTTGGCCAATTTGCATACGCTGTAACCAGCGGATCATCATTGGTCCGATCATCACTGCCATCAACAATGCGGTGAGCGTACATAGGATAGCCCTTAAGGTTAAATAGGAAAAAACACTAAAACCCGCATCAAACTGTTGAAGATACCCAGCCAACCAAATCAGCATGCAATGCGCTCCCTATGCCGTTCAAACTTTCCCACAGGGGATTCCTCCAGGGCTTGAACTACTCTTTCCATCCGGGCGCTTCTGGATCCTTTTACTAGAATACTAATATTTCTTTGCTCTGAGCCAAGCTGCTGATTCAAGTAACCCACCAAAGCTTCTAGCTGACTGAAATGTTTACCATGCTCCTTAAATACTTCGCTGGCACTTTGGCTTAACACGCCCAAGCTATATAGCTCGTTTATACCTTGCTCCATCGCATACTTACCTACTTGTTCGTGGTAATAGCGGGCTTTTGCGCCTAACTCTGCCATATCCCCCAACACCAGCACTTTTCGACCAGCAAAACTGGCCAACAGAGCAATAGCCGCGTTGACCGAAGCAACGTTAGCGTTGTAGGTATCATCCAGAATTTTTACTTGATTAGTCAGTTGCTTGACATGCAAACGGCCACTTACATGGGGCATAAACTGTAGGCCGTCTTTTATATCTTGTAAGCTTGCCCCTACGCCGATGGCTAAAGCCGCCGCGACTAACGCATTGCCGACATTGTGCATCCCTGGTAAGGACAGAGAAACCGCAGTTTGGCCTTCCGGTGTACATAAATTAAACTGGGCACAACCATCTAGCCCCAAGGTCACATCCTGGGCATGAAAGTCACTGTCACCGTCAAGGGAAAAGGTTTGAACATTGTTTAGGCGTAATTTGCCCTGCCAAAAATCAAAGAACTGGCTATCAGCATTAAGTACGGCCAATCCATGGTCGGCTAAACCTTTGAATATTTCACTCTTGGCACGAGCCACACCAAGCAAACTTCCGAAACCTTCCAAATGAGAGGCCGCTGCGTTGACTATGGTCGCCACATCGGGTTTAACTAAATTGGTAGTATAGGCAATTTCCCCTAAATGGTTAGCACCCAATTCAATGACCGCAAATTCGTGTTCTTGCTCAAGTCTGAGCAACGTTAGGGGGACACCAATATCATTATTAAAGTTACCTTTGGTCGCGAGTACTTTTCCTCTGCGGGATAAAATGGCTGCCACCATTTCTTTTACGGTGGTCTTGCCGCAACTACCAGTGATCGCCACGGTTTTAGGTGCTATCAGTGCTTTAACCGCCGCTGCTAGCTGCCCTAAAGCCAGCTTAGTATCTTCGACCAAAATACAAGGTACTTCACTCGTGCCTGAAGCAGATTCTAGTGGCTCAGAAATAATCGCCGCTACCGCACCATTTTGCATGGCTTGTTGAATAAACTTGTGACCATCAAAATTTGGACCGACTAAGGCAATGAACAAATCGTCGGTGGTTATCGTTCGAGTATCTGTACTTACGCCTTGGATAATCATATCCGCGTCCTTGCTAGCGACTAGTTGGCCTTGTACTTGTTCAGTCACCCAAGATAGAGATACCGGGATCATTGTGCTTTCCTCTGGTTTTGTTGTTGTTTAACAAATGCGCGTTCGTCATAAGGCACGGTTTCTGCACCAATGATTTGATAATCCTCGTGGCCTTTTCCGGCTACTAAGATGATGTCACCCGCCTGAGCTTGTGCATGGGCAACTTGAATCGCTTTACGTCTGTCTAGTTCTACCATGATCAGTTCAGGATTCAGGCAGCCTGCCAGTATTTCACCTGCTATGTTCATCGGCTCTTCGTTGCGGTTATTGTCATTAGTTATAATCACCCTATCCGCGTGATTTTCAGCAATTTCTCCCATCAATGAGCGCTTGCCTGTGTCTCTGTCACCACCACAACCAAACACACACCACAATTGCCCCTGGCAGTGATGACGCAGGGCGATTAAGGCTTGACCCAGGGCATCCGGTGTATGGGCATAATCGACCACCAGCGTAGCTTGACCGGGCGCAGCAAAAAGCTCCATACGCCCAGGAACAGGACTCAACTGGCTCGCAAGCTCTGCAATTTGTTGTACGGTTCTGCCTAAACATAACTGCACAGCAATCGCCGCTAGCACGTTAGATACGTTAAATTGTCCCAATAAAGAGACCTGCAGATCCCATTGCCCCCAGGAACTGTTGAGTAAAAAACGACAGCCATCTTTCAGATAGACAATATTTTCGGCTATACAGAACAATTGCTGTGCATCCAAGTTATCTGGGGGAAATTTTAACCCAAACAACACAGGCACAACTCCAGATGGCATGGCTGCCAGCCAGTTTTTGTGTTCTTTGTCATCGGCATTTATCACCGCATGCGACAGACCTGGTTGTTGCAAAAGACTGCGCTTGGCCTGTGCATAGACAGACATGGTTCCGTGATAGTCCAGATGGTCACGGCTAAAGTTAGTGAACACAGCCACATCACACTTAAGGGCCGCGATTCTATGCTGCACCAAGGCATGGGAAGAAGCTTCCAATGCAACTTGTGCGATGTCTTGCCGAGCAAAATCTGCAATCATCCGCTGCATACTGATTGCATCAGGAGTGGTATTGATATTGCTATCGAGGCCTTGTTGGCCATCCTGGTGTTTATATACTCCTGCGCCAAGGGTGCCGATGGACGCCGCTTTCTGTCCCAGCAAATTGGCCAGTTGACTGGTAAGCTGTACCGTTGACGTTTTGCCGTTAGTGCCGGTCACTGCCACCACATCCATCTTCTCAGCAGGATTATGATAAAATGCTGCAGCTAAGGCAGACAGAAGCTGAGGCAGTTGGTAGAAATAGATAATCAGGGATTGCTCACGCATATCCATGTGCCCGTGCATTTCGGCCTCATCACTTTGAGCCAAAATTACCTTGGCACCCAGGCTTACCGCTTGTGGGATAAAATCACGGCCATCCAGATCATGTCCGCCAAGAGCGATAAATCCTTTATGAATAGCCACGTCACGGCTATCTAGCACCAGATCACTGATCATAATATCCGGCGCATCAATATCAAATCCCGCCAATAGCGGTTTGATACTTTGCTCAAAAGCGCTATTAGTTAGCATAAGCGGGCCTCTGCAGTGCAGCCAAAGACGATACATTTCTGTCATCCGGCGGTACATTGAGCATTTGCAAACTGCCGGCCATCACCTTGGAAAATACCGGTGCGGCAGTGTCTCCCGCGTAATAAAGATCACCCCGCGGCTCGTTGATTAAGATCACCACGGCTAACTGAGGATCCGATACCGGGGCGATACCGGCAAAGATATTGACGTATTCCTCTCCGTATCCACCAGCAACCGCCTTGCGACTGGTGCCCGTCTTACCGGCTACCCGATAACCGCGAACGCCGGCTTTTTGTCCCGAACCGCCTTCTTGCACAACGCTTTCCATCATTACCAGCAAATCATGTGCATGTTCTTCGCTAAGCACCCGCTCGGTTTCGGTAACTTCATCAGATTTAATAATACTTAGTGGCCGCTTCAGGCCACCGTCACCCAAGATGGTGTACATTCTTGCTATTTGTAAAGCGGTAACGGAAATTCCATAGCCAAAAGACAAGGTGGACAATTCGAAATCAGACCAGCGATTGCGCTCATGAAATATACCGCTACTTTCGCCTAACATGTTTGCGCCACTGTCGCTCATCAAACCCATATTGTAATAGAGGTCGATCAGGAATTGTTTGGGCACCGACAGGGCAAGTTTAGAGGTGCCCATATTGCTCGATTTACGAATAATACCGATCAGATCTAATTCACCATAGTTACGGGAGTCCTGGACCAAACTGCCACCGACCCGCATCCAGCCGGGAGAGGTATCTATCACCGTATCCACTTCTGCGGCACCAAATTCAAGGGCGCTGAGAACGGCTAATGGTTTGATCGAAGAACCCGGTTCAAAGGCATCAGTAATCGCCCGATTACGAATTCGATGGGGGGACACATTCCCGCGGTTATTAGGATTAAAAGAAGGGTTATTGACCAGCGCCAGGATTTCCCCCGTTCTGACATCGGTAACAATGGCCGATGCAGAGGTAGCTTTATAGTAGCGCACGGCTTTTTTTAGTTCTTTGTAGGCTAGGGCCTGTATGCGCTGATCAATAGTTAACTGAATATTCTGCGGCTGTTTACCGGCTTTTTCCGCTAGGATCTCCACTTGCCGACCTTTTCCGTCCCGACGAATTTTACGACTACCTGGTGTACCCGACAACCACTCGTCATACAATTTTTCGATCCCTTCCAGGCCTTGGTCATCCACATTAGTAAATCCCACAAGATGAGCCGACACTTCACCAGTTGGATAATAGCGCCTGGACTCATTGCGCAAACGGACGCCCTGTATGTCAAGTTGCTCCACATAATTAGCCATGGCCGGTGACACTTGACGCTGGATATAGACAAATCTCTTTTTGGGATTGTCGATTTTGCTCAGCAGCTTTTTATAATCCTGACCTAACACTTCGGCTAAAGCCTGCCAGCGGCGACCCTCATTGAGTACTTCCTTTTTATGACGCTCAGACAAACGCTGCAACTCAGCGCCAGTTACCTTGTCCAATGCGACCAAGCGACGACTATCATTTGCCTGCTTAGTATCGGCTATAACCTTGGGATCGGCCCAAATGGCGCGTACGGGCACACTAACCGCTAGTTGCTGACCGTTGCGATCGGTAATTAAACCCCGATACACGGGCAGATTGTGAGTACGCATGGTGCGGTTATCGCCCTGCTTGATTAACAAATCAGGCGCAATTACCTGGATATAAACCGCCCGTGCGGCCAAACCAACAAACACCAATATAATCACCCCGAAGACCAGCACGAATCGCCACTGCAATTGCATGGGTGCTACATTCGGTTTAGCGTGATTAGTACCAGTAGACCTAGTCATTTTAATCTCACAACCACTTCTTCATCGGGCGCCGGACGATGCATGTCGAGCTGCTTTTTTACCATTGTTTCAATGCGATTATGTTCAGTCAGAGCACTTTGCTCCAGCATCAAATTCCGCCATTCAACATCCAACTGGTCCTTTTGCTGCATTAGCTGCTCAAGGGCAATGGCCATCTGTCTGTTATGGTGTGTACTCAAGATCACCGCCGCTGCACTGACCAGTACCGCCAGAAACAATAAAACCCGCACAGGGTGGCGGGCTAGATCTGTCAGCACAAAACCGACCAGATTAAAGTTGGTTTGCGTGCTGGTCATAATTTCTCAGCCACCCTCAATACGGAGCTACGGGCCCGGATATTTTGCTGTAATTCTGCGGCAGATGGTTTGATCGCCTTACTTATCGGTTTCATCGCTTTGCCTATATCTATCTGCGCCTGAGTCATAGGAAAACCGGGCGGCACCTGCAAACCGCGACTTTGCTCCCGAATGAAACGTTTAACTAAACGATCTTCCAGAGAATGAAAGCTAATCACTGTCAATCGCCCTCCCCCTACAAGACTATTAAGTGCGGCTTTTAGACCATGACGAATTTCATCAAGCTCACTATTGATATAGATGCGTATTGCCTGAAAACTACGAGTAGCCGGATGCTTATATTTATCTTTTACCGGCACCGCTTCATCAATGATCTTTGCTAGTTGTGCGGTAGTGGTAATAGGGGTGACTTGACGGGTGTTGACAATGGCATGGGCGATACGCTTGCCAAACTTTTCTTCACCAAACTCTTTAATCACCTGAGTAATGTCTTGCTCATCCGCTACAGCTAACCACTGGGCAGCGCTTTTGCCTTTGCTGGTATCCATGCGCATGTCCAGAGGCCCTTCACGCATAAAACTAAAACCACGAGCGGCATCATCTAATTGGGGAGAAGAAACCCCTAAGTCCATCAAAATCCCATCGACTTTGCCGTGCACGCCAAGGGTTTCCAATACTTCTTCAAGCTGAGAAAAGGCCGTATGATGGATTGAAAAACGACTGTCCTCGGCAAGGGAGCTTGCCGCAGCTATGGCTGCTGAATCTCGGTCCAAGGCGATTAAACGGCCCTTGGCAGATAAAGCTTGCAGAATATGACGGGAATGACCACCTCGACCAAAAGTAGCATCCAAATAGATGCCATCGGGTTTAATCCTTAAACCTTCGATAGACTCCTGCAGTAATACAGCTTGGTGGGAGAAAGATTCAGTCATTACAGTGAGAAATCCTGTAAACGCTCAGTCAACTCAAACTCAGCTGCTTGCTCGGTGGCAACATCATGGCTAATTTGCTGCTGCCAAACTTCAGCATCCCACAGCTCAAATTTGTTAAACTGACCTACTAACATTATTTGCCTATCAAGTTTGGCATGCTGACGTAAGGGAGCCGACAGTAACAGGCGACCATTTTTATCCATCTCACCTTCCATTGCATATCCAAGCAACAAACGCTGTAAACGGCGCTCATGTGGGTTCATACTAGATAGACGGCTAAGTTTTAATTCGATTTCTTCCCATTCGGGAAGTGGGTAAAGCAGTAAACAGGATTGTTGAGTATCGATGGTGCAAACCAGCTGTCCTTGACAATCGTCCAGCAAAGACTGGCGATACCGGGTAGGTATCGTGACTCGCCCTTTAACATCAAGACTGATTGCATTAGCGCCGCGAAACATCCCCTAGCCCTTTTATTATTAGTTGTTAAAATTGACTGGCTACACATTAAATCGTCATTTAACTACACTTATTGTGCACTTACGATCCACTTTTTGCCACTTTTACCCACAACTGACAGTTTAGGTATCACAGGTCACTCATGTCAAGGACTAAAATCTTGAATTGTGCTGCTTTGCAGGCCCGATAAATAAAGGCTTAGCCAAAATGGCTGATAACACTACAAAAACCCAGGTGTGGCGCATTTTTTCATCACCCTACTGGGAATTTATTGGGAATGAGTTATTTGCCCTTGCTATCGTCAGGACTAACATGCCAAGAGGCGGACTGGGACTAGTGGGACGTTGGGATTAGGCCGAGTTATTGGGATGTGATTTATTTGAGAAATGTAAATTAAATGGGTTATTTTTGAACATAAATAATATGATGATATAAATCAATGTAGATCCTTTACTCATAAATGTAAAAGAATAATATGGCCTCAGTGAAAATAAGCCCCAGCATAGCGAAAGACAAGGATATGCCTGAACTCGCAAGTTACCCAAGTTTAAAAGATAAAGTCATCCTGATCACCGGCGGAGCATCTGGCATCGGCGCGGTCATGGTAGAGGCTTTTTGTAGGCAGCAAGCCAAAGTCATTTTTATCGATATACTGAATAATGAAGCCCAGCAGTTATGCGAGGCTGTGGCAGTAAAAACTGGGGTGCGACCAATATATCAATCCCTGGACGCGACCCACATTGATACCCTGCAAGCCTTTATCAACACTATCCCAGAGAATTTTGAGCGTCTCGATATCCTGATCAATAACGTGGCGAACGATACACGCCACTCGCCACTGGAAATTGATCAACAGGCCTGGCGAGATTGCCTAGCCGTTAATTTAGATTCAACTTTCTTCGCCTGTCAAACGGCTATATCTCTTATGCGTAAAAATCGCACGGGAAATATTATTAACCTCAGTTCAATCAATGTACTCATTGGCCCCAAACAGATGCCAGGCTATGTAGCGGCCAAATCTGCGCTAAATGGTCTGAGCAAATCTTTAGCTAATCAATACGGTGAGTATGGCGTTAGAGTGAACACCATCTTACCGGGTTGGGTAGCGACTGATCGTCAGCTGGCTTTGTGGTTAACCCCGGAAGCTGAGAAAGAGTGGCAAAAATCAGTGGCGTTAAAAGGACGGCTAGATCCTCAGCAAGTCGCCAATATGGCACTATTTTTAGCCGCCGATGATAGTGCCATGATCACCGGACAACAATTTGTCATCGATGCGGGGCGGACTTAGATGAAGTCTGCATCTAACTTAGTTATCCTGGGAGATTGGGGCACCAGCGCCTGTCGTCTCTATTTATGCCGATTTCATCAACAACAGTTAAGTGTGGTGGCCCGTACACAAGGCCGGGGAATAAAGCATGGCAACGATCCAGAAGCCCGCTTTTTTGAATTAGCTCAGGCTTGGTTTGAGCAATTTGGTGCGATACCGGTATTTTTAATCGGTACGGTGGGCGCTGATATTGGCTGGCGTCAGGCTCCTTATGTCTATTGTCCTACCAACAAAAAAAATATGTTATCCGCTGCGATAAAATTTCAGGCGAGAGATATCGACTTCACTATTTTACCCGGTTTATCCTGCAAAAACCGCCATGATTTACCTGACATTATGCGCGGCGAAGAAACCCAATTGTTTGGTTTTTTGTCACAGCAAGGCAATAGCACTAAGAAACGATTGATTTGTCTGCCCGGCACCCATACTAAATGGGCACTATTAAAAGAGCAGAGCATCGAGTCATTTGTTACCAGCCCGGTAGGGGAATTGTTCGAAGTACTATGCCATCACAGCGTATTGCTCAGCCCGAGTGATCATAAGAGCTGGTGCACCGAGAGTTTCACCCATGGTATCCAGGTTGGTATGCGCAAAACCAGTAACCTGCTGCATACCTTATTTTCAACCCGTGCCTATCAAATTATCGATAAACACAACAATACCCAGGCTGCGGGTTATTTATCAGGCTTGTTAGTGGGAGCGGATGTTAAAGCGGCAATGGATGATTTTCACCTATTCTCTCACGTTACGGTGATAGGCTCAGACCATATTTGCAGCCTGTATGTGGAAGCCTTAAAACACATTGGAATTACTACCGAGCAATTTAGTAGTGAAGATGCCACCCTGCTGGGTTTACAGGCTTTGGCGTCAGATAGCTGGAAAGACCATGCTGCAGCTTGACGCCCAATTCGATCGATTGCCCCTCATCAGCATTTTGCGGGGCGTGCGAGCAAATCAAATACTGTCCATAGCGGAAGGTTTGTACGCGGCCGGAATGAGGATAATTGAAATTCCTTTGAACTCTCCCGATGCCTTACTCAGCCTGGAATTACTCGCACAAACATTTTCCAATGAACTGATTTGTGGTGCAGGTACGGTGTTAAGTCCACAGCAAGTTAAGGATGTACAAAATGCCGGGGGCAAAATAATTGTATCGCCCAATTGTAATGTGCAGGTTATCAGCGCCACTATCAGCAGAAACTTAATTAGCTTGCCAGGCATAGCGAGCCCTAGTGAGGCGTTTAGCGCTATAGCAGCAGGGGCAAGTCGACTCAAATTATTTCCCGCACTAAGCTACGGAACAAGTCATTTGGTGGCATTGAAATCAGTACTGCCCAGTGAGGTAAAAATGTATCCGGTCGGTGGGGTTGATGAAACTAACCTGATGTCGTGGATAAACGCCGGCGCTGACGGTGCGGGATTTGGCTCGTCCTTGTATCAAGCGGATGACTGCGTGGATGATGTAAAATCTCGAGCGCTAGTATTACAACAATGTTGGAGAGACAGACATGCCAGCTGATATACACCTGATTGAACGATTAGAAGTGGAAAATATCTTAGGCGAAGGGGTGATATGGGACGAGCGGGTCCAATCATTGTACTGGACGGACGTTGAAGCAAAACGACTTTATAGTTGGGGGTTCTACAGCGGTGTGCGCTATTATGATTGTCCAGAGCGTTTAGGCTCCTTTGGTTTAAGCCAACAGCCAGAGCAGTTTATCTGTGCATTTGAGTCCGGTTTTGCATTTTTTACTCCTCAATCTGGTGCAATCACCTGGCTATCTAAAGTCGAAAAGGATTTAGTCCATACTCGTTTAAATGATGGTCGGGTAGACCGGCAAGGGCGATTTTGGGCGGGCTCATATGCTGAGAGTAAAGGTCAGGGCTTGGGTGGCTTATACCGGCTAGAAGAAAATGGTCAAAGCACGAAAATAATTCATGATGTTAGCATCGCTAATAGTCTATGTTGGAGTCCGAATGGGCAAACCATGTACTTTTCAGATACTGCGACCCGGATAATTCAGCGTGCTGATTTTGATCCGACAACAGGCTCCATAGAGAATCTACGGCCATTTATAAAAACGGCTGAGAAGGCCTTTCCAGATGGGTCCTGTGTTGATAGTGAAGGATATTTATGGAATGCTCAATGGGGTAGCTCAACGGTTAAGCGTTACAATCCAGAGGGAAAGGAAGTGTTGTGCCTTGAAGTGTCTTGCAAGCAACCAAGCTGCGTAAGCTTTGGTGGACCAAAAATGCAACACTTGTTTGTGACCTCGGCCCGCAAAGACCTTGAACCACAGTTGGCAAGTCAGCCGGCGAACGGCAGTTTATTTATTTACCAGACATCGTTTTATGGCATTCCAGAGTCAATTTGTGGCCTTAAGCCGAATTAAGTAAAAAACAACTAGGGAATTTAGAATGATAAAACGTAAAAGGAAAAATGATGGCCAGTAGAATGTTTAGTGGGAATTTCACCCGGCATATCGTGCAGTCTTTGGGCAGGGCGATCGCCCTTGGCGAACACCCTCAGGGACAACCTCTCAAAGCAGAAGCCGCCCTCTGTGAGTCATTTGACGCCAGTCGTACTGTACTGCGCGAAGCAGTCAAAATGCTAACGGCCAAAGGAATGCTGGATGCACGCCCCAGACGGGGGACGATAGTGCTGCCAGAATCCCAGTGGAATTTATCGGATCCCGACATTTTGCACTGGTTACTGGATCGCAAAGGCTCTTTGCCGATCATTGCTGAATTTGTTGATATGCGCCTGGCCATTGAGCCTGCCGCTGCAGGTTTAGCCGCCCTGAATATGACCGCAGAAAACAAGGTCACTCTTCTCCATGCTATCGGACGCATGGAGGCAGCCGCACGGGGTGAAGATGATCATCTGGATGCCGACATTGCCTTTCATGTGGGCATTCTTGAGGCCAGTGGTAACCGTTTTTTTTGGAATATGCGGCACACTATTGAAGTGGCCCTGCGTTTTAGTATTCGCATAACTAATCGCTTTAAAGGCGTGGATCGGGCCAGCGTCAAAGATCATCAAGATATATTGGACTTTATCCTGACGGGGGATCACGTGGCCGCTGAGACGCAAATGCGCACCTTGTTGGTAGAAGCTAAAACTCTGGTAAATAAGGCGCTGGAGCAAGAAAAATCAAAAAAAAGCAAAGCATAACTAACAACGAATACGGATCCGTAGGGAGATATTATGTCGATTGAAAACTGTATTTTGGCTATTGATCAGGGAACAACGTCCAGTAGAGCGATTGTTTTTGACCCGGATTCCAATATTATTGCCGTGGCTCAACAGGAATTCCCCCAGCATTATCCAAATGACGGATGGGTAGAGCATGAGCCTGAGGACATTTGGTCTTCGACGCTGGCCGTGTGCCGGGAGGCGGTTTCTGCTGCAATAGCTAAAGGGGCGAAAATTGTTGCCATTGGTGTAACCAATCAACGGGAAACTACTCTGGTATGGGACAAGATTACCGGCAAGGTAATATATAAGGCGATAGTCTGGCAAGACAGACGTACTGCAAGTCAATGCAAAAAACTGCAGGATGAGGGGCATTTAACGGCGGTACAACAACGTACCGGTTTGCTTCTCGACCCCTACTTTTCCGCTTCAAAGGTTACCTGGATCCTGGATAACGTCGAAGGCGCAAGAGCTAAAGCAGAAGCCGGTGAATTGGCCTTTGGCACAGTAGATTCCTTCCTGATTTCGCGTTTAACCGGGGGTAAAGTGCATGCCACCGACGTAACTAACGCTAGCCGCACAAACCTGTTTAATATTCACACTTTGAGCTGGGATCAAGCACTGTTAGATATCTTTGATGTACCCATGTCCATGCTACCAGAGGTAAAGGAATGTACCGATTATTTTGGCCAAAGTGAGACACAACTGTTTGGTTTTCCCATTCCAATATTAGGCGTAGCAGGTGATCAGCAAGCCGCCAGTATTGGTCAGTGTTGTTTTACTGAGGGTGCGATAAAAAGTACTTATGGTACTGGATGTTTTGTGCTGCTAAATACTGGTGAAAACGCATTTACATCGAAAAATAAATTGCTAACCACCGTTGCCTACACCATTAAAGGCACCACTCACTACGCGCTGGAAGGCTCTATTTTTATCGCTGGCGCAGCGGTGCAATGGTTACGAGATGGTTTGGAAATGATCGCCAGCGCCTCAGAAACCGAAGACATGGCCAAAAGTGTGCCAGATGATCACGGTGTTTACATGGTCCCTGCTTTTGCCGGTCTGGGCGCCCCTTACTGGGCGCCAGATGCCAGAGGGGCTATCTATGGTTTAACGCGGGGCACCAGCAGCGCTCACTTCGCCCGTGCGGCGTTAGAGTCGGTCTGCTACCAAACTTCAGACTTACTCCAAGCCATGGCAGAAGATGGGGTATCCTTAGATATGCTGCGGGTAGATGGTGGTATGGTTGGCAATTCATGGGTCTGCCAATTTCTCAGTAATATACTCAATGTCTCCGTCGAACGTCCAAAGATTATGGAAACTACTGCCCTAGGCGCAGCATACTTGGCGGGATTGCAGGCAGGCATATATCAATCCAAAGAACAGCTTTCCAGCATGAACAAAATTCAACAAGCATTTCAACCACAAATGGATGAAAAGCAGCGCAGTAAGCTGCTAAAAGGCTGGAGCTCGGCCATCCAAAGCACTCTGGCTTATCAACCATGATCCTAGAAACCGCAGTTGAGCGCTACGAGAGAGAGTTAACATTATGACTAATAAGAGTCTAAGCGTTATTTTTTGTCTCACCTCAGGGGTGAAAGCGCCTGTGCAACTACGGATTCTAGGATGATTAAAAAAAGCACCTTTGGCAAGATGCCTGATGGTCAGTTAGTCGAGCAATATAGTTTACAGAATGAACATGGAGTGAAGGTTGAGTTACTCAATTTTGGCGGGATCATTCGCCGATGGCTGCTGCCGACCAAGGAAGGCAAAGAGCTTGATATTGTATTAGGTTTTGACAATCTGGAAGCGTATCTGGCAGATGACGGCTATTTGGGAGCGACCGTGGGTCGTTATGCTAACCGGATCGCCAAAGGTCGCTTTGTCATTGCTCAAAATAGCTACCAGGTTGACATTAATCAGAATGGTAATTGTCTACATGGCGGACATGAGGGCTTTAACTCAAGAGTATGGCAAGCGGATATTATCGCCGACGGTCCTGAGCCTTCAGTGCAACTGAGCTTAGTCAGTCCAGATGGCGACCAAGGTTTTCCTGGGGAGCTGAAGCCCAGTGTCATATACACTTTAAGCGCGCAAAATATGCTGCGGGTAGAGTACTTTGCCCTTAGTGACCAAGACACACTTTATAACCCCACTCAACACAGTTATTTTAACCTCGCTGGTCATAGCAGCGGCTCTGTGCTTGAACAGAAAATTCAGGTACTAGCCAGTCACTATACCCCCACAGACGAGCATGCCATTCCCAGTGGTGAAATAGCAGACGTTGAGAATACGCCTTTTGATTTACGTGAACCCGTCCCGGTTAAGACCGCCCTTGCCTCTTCCCACCCACAGATCAAGATCGGCAGCGGCCTAGATCACAACTGGTGTTTAGACGCCTACCATACTCATATGAAAGAACCGGCTTTAGCGGCAGTAGCGATTGAGCCCGCATCGGGTCGAAGTCTAAAAATCAGCACGACCATGCCCGGAATGCAGGTCTATACGGGAAATTTTCTGTCAGATAACATTTTGGGTAAGAACAACACCCCATATCAGGCACACCAGGCAGTTTGCTTTGAAAGCCAGTTTTACCCAGACGCCCCTAACAAGCCCCACTTTCCAAGCCCCTTACTAAAGGCCGGAGAGGACTTTTATTCGGTCACCGAGTTTGCTGTAACCTTTTAGTCTGTTGGATAGGACGAACACATCTTTGTCACCCGTTGAGTGCTGCTAATAAAGCCTTCCTCTGTGCGCTCCGTGTACTCGGGGGTAAAAAACCAAAAGACAAGTCACCACCGAGATCATAGGTTAAGATGCAATGGTATTATCCGGTTCGTTAACAATGCCCATGGCATCCCGAAGCATCTTGCGATAACACACAAAAAAGCCCCGCTAAATATTAATCAGCGGGGCTTGTTGAATGCTAATTAGCTTTAGCTTTAGCTTGTTCTTCCGTCGCAGGCTCTTCAACTCGAAGTTGCATACCTTGAATTGGCATAGCCCCCTTGGCAGATAATTGCACTAAGCGATTTAGTTGACCCAGAGACATAAGCAGAGCGTATATCGCACCCAGGTAGCCGCTCTTATGCAAATCTAGTATTTTCGCTTCCTCTAAGCCTTGAAGACGCTTTTCACTGATACTGTACATACCGGTAATATTGCGTTTGGTGCCATCTACATACTGCACACCAAGCTGGATGGGATCAAGTAAGTCCAGTTCAACTACTTTTTTAATAAAACCCTGAGTGGCCACTTCACTGTTGGCGAGTTCTTGCAAAAGCTGCTGACGGTTATTCAAAAATGGACTTGGCTCACCAGTTTCAGTAAAAACAGGCTCCCCTTCGCTGTCGATCAACGGACTATTTTCATCAAAGAAAACACCGAGTTTTTCACCGTCAGGGCGCACATCAAAAGGATAACGCTGAATGTTCATTGGCACACAATGCCCCTGCCATTTGTCATCCTGCAAGAAAAGGTTTACTCCTTGCTCGGTGCCCAGCATGGCAACACTGTGATAATTGTCGGACTTGGGATCCTTTACCAAAACGATAGGCATACAACTGGCTACCTGGGCATATTCGCGCATTGATGCCGCAGCTAGGTGAGTGTCCTTTGCATGGGCAAAGTTGTTATTCAAATTAATTTTAAGATCTTTATGCTTATCTTTATCTAGAGGAACGTAGCTAGTAGTCATGAAATACTTCTCTTTATATAATTTTTAGTTTTTCGAATTTAATTGCAGCCTAGCGTCTTAGTATGGGGTTCAGTGCTGCACTATCAAGAGGGAACCTTCCGATGGGATGGTTCACAGACAAAAAAGATCTGGGCAACGAGCAAATAACAGCGCTAAGGCGAGCTAAAACGTGGGCAAGTATGCAAAATTTGCCTGCGGATGTCACGAGATGTAAATAAATTAGTTATATAAAGCTAACAAGCCTAGTTAAATCACTTGAAACGCCGATCACCATTGATTTAGCTAGCGTTGTTATAATGACAAATGCTTGTCCAACAATGAGGGATGCTTTTAAGGTAATAAAGGTATTATGCGGATAGCTTTTCCTCAGACTTTGAGGGCTCTGCCACAGACGCGATGTATTCTTGCAATTTCATCTCAGCTTCATCACCAAACAGTATTTCGCAGGCTTCCTTCAATCCCGGCGCTTTAATTATGTCTTCTTTTCGCACAACCAGAGAAATTTTAGAACGACGGCGTAAAAAGTCATCCAGTTTGGTGACCATTTCCCGCTCGGCGGCGTGTTCAATTTCAACCCGCAAATACTCTGAGCTTTCTATCAATAATTCCGCCTTGGCGGGATTCTCGCGAATGCTCTCCAACATATTGATCGCATTACGCCCGTAACGACGCCAAAAGCGGGAAGTCAGAGGTTCAGAAGATGAGGGAGGCGTTAGTTCATCCAAACCCATTAACTTTGCCCGGTGGAAAAACTCATTTTTAACCGTGTCGTTTGGCTCCCCATACCACTTAAAATCTTTGTAGGGCAAAGCAATACCAAAGCTGGCAATGATCACGGCGACCTCATCCCCAACATTGATGCAGTCGGTCAGCTTGCCACCGAATATAGACAGGTATTGGCTATCCTTATTGATGTCGATGGCATGCTTGCGAGACAACTGCACCCAATCCGCCTTTCCCCCCGTGCCTTTGATAGCTAAAGGCCTGACGCCGCAGCGTTCAGCAATAATATCGTCTTTGCACAGGGGTACATCTAAAACTAGAAGCTTGTTGACGTTATCTAGTACAAACTGCCTGTCTTCTTCCGTCACGTAAGCATATGGACTATCAACCTGGGTATCGGTGGTACCGATGCAGGTTTTGGGTCCCATTGGAATAACAAAAAACAAACGACCATCGTCGGCAAAAAAAGTCAGGATTTTTTTGCTGTCAGTTATGTTGTTGACAATCAGATGTATGCCCTTGGAAAACAGGTGATGATGCTCCGTTTCTTCGTTATTAAGTTGATTAACGGGATCAACAAAGGGACCACATGCGTTAACAATCGCTTTTGAGCGAATAGTCAGCTCTTCACCGGTGATCGTGTCCCGAGCTTTGCTTATCCACAAACCGTCTTCTTTATGAGAACCCAATGACTCCACATAATTGGCCGCAATACATCCGTAACTCATGCTTGAACGAATAAAGTTAAAGACAAAACGGGCATCGTTGTCGTGCAAATAGGCATCAGAATATTCAAAACCCCCATTTACATTCGAAGTATCGATGACATCTTCCATTGACTTAATTTTAGAGGGCGTCAAAAAGCTTGGCATTTTGGTGAAAAAACGCCCCATCAGCCAATACAAGATCGTGCCTAAAAAAATAAAGAAGGCCGGAAAACGAAAACCACGCTGAATACTGGTTAAAAAACGAATTTCTTTTACTGTAGAGGGATAACTGCGCATCAAATGATTGCGACTCTTACACAGTTTATTCACCAAAGTATATTCAAAACTCTCCAGATACTTGATGCCCCCCCATGCCAGGTTAGAGGAATTAGAACTGGTGAAGCCAGCAAAATCCCCTTTATCAATTAAAGCAACTTTCACCCCTTTAGCGGCAAGGGCGGCAGCCGAAACTGCACCATTAATGCCTCCACCTACAATCAGCACGTCAAACGTGCTGTTGGGTAGTTTTTCAATATTG
>JAWUXW010000091.1:0-14386 GCA_034111125.1 Paraglaciecola sp. | reverse complement strand
GCCTACAAAGCCCACACCCACCACAAACAACTGCGAGGGATGGGACAGGCAAGAGCTTTACTCAACCGAGCGTAAACTACCCCACCAAGCAAATCTAAACCCGAGTATCAGATGATGCTCATATCCATATGCCTGCTCATTCATAAAACGTTGTTATTTCCACAATTTAATGAAAGAAAAGCGAACGTAAGCAATAGAGCCTGGCTCGTGAGCAGAGATTGAGCGCTATTTGCCCCCTATTACATCCTCCCACCTCCTCGTCCCCAGCGAGAGCTTATTATGAATGCCTATCTAATTTGCTTATATCAAAAAATTAGGACATGGCTTTAGCGTTATTATGGGTGGCTATGTAATCAGGTGTATCGTCAATGCGTTGCTCAAGCTCTGCAACGATTGATTGAATTACGTTCTCGCCTTTTAGGAATGTTTCTACATCCCTTATTTGCTTATCTGTTAGGTGCTCCAACGCTGCTAGTAGCTTTCTAAATTGTGCTGGCATCATGATTAATCATCTTTATACTGATGTTATATAAGGGCTATCCTATTAGACTGGCCGGCCACCCACTATATGTTGTGTTAGATTGTTATAAGGCTTTGATGAATTTAAGATGGTGAAAAAACACCCTAGAACAGTTCCTGAGTTTGATTAAAGCCCACGAAGTAGGTCATTGGAAGACCATACAGCGCTTATGCAATGAGTTGCAGGTCGATGAAAAAATGTCGCAAAGTTTCTACCATGAGGCCATAAAGTGGGGAAGTGCCATGAAGACAATAGCGACGGGTAGATAAACCGCTTCCGGACTGCGGTGCTCAAAAAACATGCAAGCGACTAGCTTTCCTAGACCAAGTTAAGTTAAAGTCTTGGGTTGGAAAGTTATAAAGCTTGCGGCTTCGAAGAATATGTAGGACAAGCACCATTTATACCGTTATTACGTTGTATACGAACAATAAAACTCAATTCTAAAGGTAACTATGTTTGCTTTCATTGCTCGCCAACCCATTTTAGATCGTAAAAAGGAGGTGTTCGCCTATGAATTACTGTTTCGCGATGGCAAGAGCAATTGTTACCCAGACTTAGTCCATGATGAAGCAATTTCTAAATTAATTGCCAAAAATTACTTAACCCTTGACCTGAATGATATTTCCTGTGACAAAAAAACCTTTATTAAATTTCAATCTGAAACCCTGTTCACCGGTTTCCCATCATCGCTCGACCCAGACAATGTAGTAGTTGAGCTGGTCGACGGTGCGTTAAGCCATGACAACCTGTTAGACGTATGTAAGCAGGTCAAAAAACTAGGTTATAAGCTCGCCTTAGATAACTATCGTTTAGGTCTAAAATGGAGCGATTTTCTGCCTTATATAGACATGGTGAAAGAGAATACTATGCGCAGTAACAATGATGTCATCTCTGAAAATGCACATCGTTTTCTTGATGCAAACGTACAACTAATAGCCGAAAAAGTTGAAACGCAAGAAGATTTTACTATCTACCGGGATATGGGCTTTGATTATTTTCAAGGCTATTTTTTTGCTCACCCAGAATCTGTAACACAAAAAAAACTTCCCACCTCCAAACTCACCCTTGTTGAGTTGATGGGAGTAAGTTCAAGCGTCTCATTCAATGTTGATGCCATTAATAGTGTGATCGAACATGATGTAGGTTTGTCTTATATGTTGCTGAGATTTATTAATAACCCGAGCATTAATAAACGCTACAAGATCACCTCACTAAAACATGCCCTTAAGTATATGGGTGAGATGGAAATCAAGAAGTTTATCGCCTTACTGGTCCTTGCGAATTTAAGTGATGACAAGCCCAACGAGTTACTTCATCTATCATTGGTACGAGCTAAATTTTGCGACTTGATCGCGACTGAAAAGGCAATTGGTAACAATCCACCGACTGGTTTTTTAGTGGGTTTATTTTCCGCCTTAGACGCATTATTAGATCAGGATATGCAGTCTCTGCTGAACCAAATGCCCCTAGTAGATGAGGTTAAAATCGCCTTGTCGGGTGGGCAAAATGAACTATCAATATACTTAGTTTTGGTGAGAGCATTCGAAAGTAGTAGTTGGTTAAAAGTCATTCGCATCGCAGGTATTCTGGAGATAGATCAGAAACGCTTGCATAGCTTATTCAATGAAGCCATAGTGTGGGGAAATAGTGTGCGCAAATCCATGTCACCTCATTTCCCAGTAAGCAAAACCTAGAAAATAATATTAGTAGGCCATTAATCTTTCATTTCACCCCAAATAATTAGATCCCTAAATCCAATGACGAATCAATTTACTAAAGACTACATTGTTGTGGCGCAAAATGCCTCAGGGCGCAATATGAATGTGCCCTTGTATCGCTTTAAAGGTCAACAACCTGGACCTAAAGTCTATATCCAAAGCTCTATTCACGGGGCGGAAGTACAAGGTAATGTGGTCATTTACCACCTCATTCAATGGTTACAAACCATCCCTCTGTGTGGAGAGTTAATTTTGGTTCCTAACTGCAACCCAGTTGGCACCAATATTAAGGCCGGAGAATACACCTTGGGACGCTTCGATCCAGTCAATGGCACCAACTGGAACAGAGGTTATTTTTACGACGAATCTCTGGTCAAGGAATTTGCACAAACTGTCACAAATGATGAATCTATTAGCGCGATTAAGGCGCGTTTTCGTTCGCAAATCAAGCAACGCCTGCAAGATAAATTAGACGAAATCTGGGGGATTGGTCTTGCCCAGCGTTTAAATCTGAAACTACAACAACTTGCCTTTGATGCAGATTATGTATTGGATTTGCACAATGGCCCGGTGTCTACCAGACACCTTTATGTCCCGGAATATGCCCGAAAATCGGCAAGCTTGTTCAATATTCCCCATGTGATCTTAATCCCCAATACGTTCGCCGGAGCACTTGATGAAGCAACCTTTTGTCCCTGGTGGACATTGCAACAACTGGTGGGTGCTAAGCGCGGTGAGCAAATCAATTTTGAGGTAGAGGCCTTTACCTTAGAAATGGGTAGTCAGGAAGTGATCAGTTTTGATGAGGGCAAATACGATGCAAATAGCATATTAGCCTATCTTAATGCCAAAGGTTGCCTACAAAACTCTGCCATTCAAGCAGAAAATATGCAGCGTTTGGCGGTAATGCTTGATAACTATAAAGTTTTATACAGCCAACAAGGAGGCATGGTTGAATATATTGCCAAACCCGGTGACAGGATTAAACAGGGCCAAGTACTGGCTAAAGTGCTAAATGTGGATGAACTGGAAAACCCCAGAGCCACCCAAGAAATTATTGCCCCTTGTGATCTTGTTCCAATTTTACACTTTCCCTCAGCCTCGATTTTAAGCGGCACCCAATTGTATAAGTGTTTTACTGAATACTTTGAATTATAAGTGTTGCGGCAATTTTATTTTTCAACGACTCACTTATTAGTAATGAATTGTAATAATATGTCGTCCGCAAGCACGTCAGAACAAACAAAGTCTCTCCTCTGCGCCCTCCGTGTACTCGGTGGTAAAAACCAAAAACCCATGTACCGCCGAGGATTCAGAGACTGGGCAGGCTTTTGCTGCTTTGATGTTCATATACCAGGGCAGTTTCAACGTGGCTGACTTCTGTCCTGGCAGTAATCCCATTAAATACAAAATCTCTTAGGTGTCCCGAATCAGCAACCGTGACATGAACTAAAAAATCAATATCACCGCCCATGTGATAGAGGCTAAGAACTTCAGGTAAGGGCAATAATGCTTGTTGAAATAAATCGACTGTGGCACGATTGTGATCCGACAAACGAACAGAAATCATCGCCTGGATATGTCCCCCAAGGGCCTTAAGATCAACGTTTAATTGAGAGCCAAGGACCACCTTGTCTGCTTGCAATCGTTTAATACGCTCCAGACATGACGAAGGTGCTAAACCTACTTGTTGGGCGATGTCCTTGTTGCTCAAGCGGGCGTCTTGATATAACAAGGCCATGATGGTCAAATCGGTGTTATCCAAAGAACGGCTTACTGTACTCATATGCTAGCCGGGCAATACGTGCCTAGGACGGCCGCCCTGCTAGCACCTGTCACACTTGGAATATTGCCGCTGATTTTATTAATGTGGGCGTAAGCTAACCAGGCGAATGCCATGGCTTCAACCGCATCCGTACCAATTCCCAGGGTATCGGTATAACAAAGTTCACACTCATGGAGGTCACTTTCCAGGTACTCCATTAAAAACTCATTTTGTGCCCCCCCTCCGCACACGTAAACTTGCTCAACATCATCGAACTTATGGATTTGCGCGGCAATACTCATACTGGTGAGTGCAACAAGGGTTGCCTGCACCATCTGAGGCTCTATTTTATCGGCCTGAACGGCAAGTTGTTGCTCAAGCCATGCTAAGTGAAACAACTCTCGCCCGGTGCTTTTCGGCGCGCTTTGATGGAAATAGGGATGGGAATATAGCGTACGCAACAATTGTGGATCGGCTGTACTTTGCGCCGCCCATTCACCTTTCGCATCGTAATTATTGCCAGTATGTTTTTTACACCAAGCATCAAGTAAGGTGTTGCCTGGACCCGTATCGTAGCCCAAGATCTGTTTACTTTTATCTTTGGGTAAATAAGTAATATTGGCGATCCCCCCAATATTGACCACTACCCGAGACTGCTTGTCACTGCCAAATGCCGCCTGATGAAATGCCGGTACCAATGGTGCCCCTTGACCGCCTAAGGCGATATCTTTACGCCGAAAATCTGCAATCACATCGATTCCGGTGAGTACTGAAATGCTATTGGGATCACCAATTTGCAAGCTAAAGGCATGTTTACCCTCAGGCATGTGCCTGATGGTTTGCCCATGGGAGCCAATTGCCCTTATTTGCTCAGGACGAATGTAATTACTGGCTAACAAGCGGTTAATCGCTTCTGAAAATGCCTGGGCAACCGCTCGATCGGCCAGTCCTAATAAATTAATTTCGTTGTTACTCGGGGCACATAACTGATGTAACTCATCTAACAACTGCGAGGTGAAAGGGAACGTCTGGCAATCAAGCAAACGGGGATGTACACCGGAAAAATCTACTAAAGCAGCATCAATCCCATCCATGCTGGTGCCTGACATCAATCCTAGATATAGCTGTGACGTATTGATTGCTTAAGTCTCTGATTGTTAGTGGTTAATTGTTCATAGCCAGCATGATGCGTTTGTTGTTATTCAGTTGCTGCATGCGTTGTTGAGCGACAAGTGCAAAGGCGTTGGCTTCTTTTTTAGCTATTGGCTGGGCCTTGGGTAAGCTTACGGTGCGCGGATTGCGATGAACACCGTCAACTAAAAATTCATAATGTAAATGTGGTCCGGAGGCTAAACCAGTTGAGCCCACAGTACCTATGATCTGGCCTTGTTTGACCTGCTGCCCTCTTTTCACTTTACGCTTGGTGAAATGCAGGTACTTGGTGACATATTTCTCACCGTGTTGAATAAATACGTGATGCCCGTTGTATTTGTCGTAACTGGCTCGAATCACCTTTCCGTCTCCTGCAGCCATGACTGGTGTGCCCCGATTAGCCGCGTAATCGACTCCCCGGTGGGCTTTCCAGCGTTTCTGCACCGGATGAAAACGTTTTTTCTTAAAACTTGAGCTAATATACTTAAAACTGACCGGCGCCCGTAAGAAACTTTTTCGCATACTTCGACCTTCAGGCGTATAGAAATTGCCGTCCTGATAACGAATAGCGGTGTAGGTTTCTCCTTGGTTAACAAACTCAGCAGCAACAATATCCCCAAAAGCAACAAAGTCCCCGTCGATATATTTTTCCTCGAACATCACATAAAAACGGTCCCCCTGGCGCAACTCAAGGGCAAAATCAATATCCCAGCCAAATATACTCGCCAGGTTCATTATTTGGCTTTCGGACAAGTTCGCCTCAACACCTGCATTCCAAAAACTACTGCGAATTTCACCCTGGGCGTAATTAAGCCGCACATCTACTTGTTTAGCCTCTATTCGAGTGTCAAATTTAGACGCTTCGTTTTTACTAACAATAAGGGTTTCTGTTGGCGAATAGCTATAACGCAATGCTGCCAGTTTACTGTTTTCATCGATTTGCAGTGAGAGGGATTCACCAGGCATCATGTTTAACAACTTTTTGGCATTCTCTCCAGCCTGGCTAACCTGATACGTTTGTTGGGGAGTAAGGCCTGCACGTTTGAATATAAGGGCTAAGTTATCCCCCTTACCTACCGTGATAGAATGCCAATCTTCAATGTCGTTAGTCGGGCTAGAAGGTGCAATTTGCAGTTTGTCAAAATCGACAGCAAGATCGTAACGTTTGCCGATTTCCAACTGTGAAGAAGAGGAATCACGAGAGGCACTCGCAGGATCAGATGGCAGCAGTACCAACACCATCAAAATTGCGGCGACCGAGGACACTAACCATTTATGGGTTTTTGGTAGTTTGTTAAACGTTTTCTGAACCACGAATATCTATAACTCATGCAAGCAAGTTGTACGCAGAATATAATGATTTGAGTCTATTATCTAGTTTAAGGCCACTTAAACTCCATTTAAATGAATATGAACCCGTACCACGTATGATAAATACTCAGCCAGATCTTCCAATACATCATTGCTGCGCGTAAAATGCGCGCTCAAAATCGTGACCTACAATATATTATGAAGGTAATAAAATGACAGATTGGCAAGATGCGTTAACTCAGATCCAACGTGGTTCAGAGGAGATATTGCTGCATGATGAGCTTGTTGCCAAACTAAAAGAAGGTAAACCTTTAAAAATCAAAGCTGGGTTCGATCCCACCGCGCCAGACCTGCACTTGGGGCATACTGTTCTAATAAATAAGCTCAGAACATTCCAGCAACTCGGTCACGAAGTGATTTTCCTGATTGGCGATTTTACTGGCATGATAGGTGACCCTACCGGAAAAAACATTACCCGCAAGCCCTTAAGCAAAGAAGATGTATTGGCTAACGCTGAAACCTACAAAGCACAGGTGTTTAAAATACTAGACCCAGCCAAGACCACTATCCGCTTTAACTCAGAATGGATGGAACAACTGGGCTCAGCGGGAATGATAAAATTGGCGGCGAGCCAGACCGTGGCCCGTATGTTAGAACGAGACGATTTCAAAAAACGCTATGCTGGTGGTAAACCCATTGCCATTCATGAATTTCTCTATCCACTGGTACAGGGTTGGGATTCTGTTGCATTAGAAGCAGACGTCGAGTTAGGCGGTACCGATCAGCGTTTTAATCTGTTGATGGGACGAGAACTACAAAAGTCTGAAGGACAGCGCCAACAAACGGTGTTGATGATGCCCTTGTTAGAAGGTTTAGACGGTGTACAGAAAATGTCTAAATCGTTGAATAATTACATCGGCATCACCGACTCTCCAACTGAGATGTTTGGTAAAATCATGTCAATTTCCGACGTATTAATGTGGCGCTATTACGAACTATTGAGCTTTAAACCCATTGCCGAGATTGACGAGTTTAAGCAGCAGGTTGCTGAAGGCACCAACCCTCGAGACATTAAGATAGTCTTGGCCAAAGAAATTATCCAGCGCTTCCATACTAAAAAAGATGCCGAAACGGCCCATCAGGATTTTGTTCAACGCTTCCAAAAAAACGCCATTCCTGATGATATGCCTGAAATTGCGATCACATTGCCAAGTGGTGGTATTGCCATTGCTAATTTATTGAAAGAGGCACAGCTAGCTAGCTCTACCTCTGAAGCAATACGTATGATCAAACAAGGCGCCGTAAAAATAGATAGCGAAAAAGTAACTGATAGCAAGTTGATGCTGAGCGAAATAAATGAGGCGGTGTATCAAGTGGGTAAACGTAAGTTTGCCCGGGTCAGTCTTAAATAAAACGGTTTGTTGGGCCGATTATGGAAAGCTGGGCTGGAGATACAGCCCATTGTGAGCGAATAAAATGACTACCAGGGCCGTTCGTCTTGCACATATACCAAAGTCACCACTTTTATCAAGTTTTCAAATTAGCCCATTTGTAATAGAGGCTCAACCCTATGCGGCGCATTGATGCCATTGGAAACTTAGTTAAGGGGCTTTGCACAAAAGGGATAGTCGACAGTGCTTTATCACTGGCCAATTTTTGCGCCAATCGCTTGCCTGCTTGTGAAGCAAAAGACAGTCCAGATCCACAATAGCCCATGGCGTACAGGACATTGTTTTCTTCATTACCCCAAATCCTTGGATAGTCGTCATAGGATACGCTGACCCAACCACTCCAAAAATAGGCAAGCGATACATTACTTAATTGTGGAAAAGTTGCGATTAGAGCCTTTAGCAGATTTTGTGAATAGACCTGCTGACCCGCATTTTCCCCCTTAATAGCCCCACGCCCGCCAAATAATAATCTGCCATCCGGTAATAGGCGGTAGTAATATTTAAGTGCTCGGGTATCCATCACCATCAAGCCTGCTTTCATGCCAATACCCTCAAGTTCTTTTGCGCTAAGGGGTCGGGTAACAATTATGCTGGATAACACTGGAAAGTGGCGATTTTTAATAAGAGGATGCTGCTTTTTACCCGTATAGCCATTAGTCGCGATAATGACCTTGTCACAGACAATACTGCCTTCTAAGGTAAGCAATCGATGCTTTTTCTGCTCCTGACGCCAATCAATAAGGGGTGAATTACAATATATCTGAGCACCATGTTCCTCAGCTAAACGGGCGTAACCTTGCACCAATTTAAGGGGATTGAGAGAAAAATAGTCTGCATAGTACATCGCACCAAAAGCTTGGGAGCTCAACATCAGTTTTTCGCTTATTCGCGCCGCATTGCAAAATTCCACATCATCGAAAAACGTTTTTTGCTGTGCATAAACCTGCCGTTCCATCTTGTCTGCTAAGGCTTGTGTGTGGGCAACTTTAAGATAACCTCCGCGGATTACGTCACATTCAATATTTCCCGAAGATATAAGTTGCTCTACCGTAGCTACCCCTTGATGAAATTCAGTGAAAATGCACTGGCTAACATCAAAGCCCCACTTTTTGCGCAATTGCATCAGGGATATTCGCCCACTGGATGGCAGCACAAATCCGGCATTACGACCGCTGCATCCCCAACCTACTTCGTTGGCCTCTATGACTGTCGCTTTAATATTATAATTTTTCGCCAGATGGTAGGCGGCGGACAAGCCCGTATAACCTGCCCCAATAATAACCACTTCACTGTGGATCTCTTGTTGCAAAACAGGGCGTTTCATAGACTGACTGTCATCCGCCCAGTACGATTTTGGATGACCCTGCCAGGGTTTAGGATAAGGCTCTTTGAGGGGATCGTACATAGCTTATTTAACTATGGCTGTAGGAGTGAAATACAAAATCATCTCTGCCGCCACACACTCACATATGTCAGGGCAAACCGGACATATGTAACCTTCCTGAATAGATAAATCTCGCCACTTTGCCGGATGGTGTTTGATAGTTTCACCTCCACATTTACTGAAATATTGAAAAGCACTGTTATTCGGACTTGCAAGCCAAATATGTGCCAAGCCTGCTACGCAGCCCTGAAGTTTGGCCTTTTCTATTGATAGGAGTAATAAGCGCTGACCTATTCCTTGCCCTCTATATTGTTGGGCAACGGTATTGCACTTAAAATAACACAGTTGCCGCTGTTCAATACCCCACGCATCAGGACTGCACCAACGGTCAGGCTGCCAATAGGGAGCGGCAATGGTGAGCCTAAAACCAATAATCTGCTGATCATCGACTGCGACCCAACTGGCATTGATATTCTGCTCAAAGGAATGTTGATAAATACGTTGCAGGCCCGGCATATCAAGATAGTTTTCACCGTGAACGGCTGTGGCTAATTCAAGTACTTGGCGAAAATGCTGAGGGACTAATTGTTGGTATAGAATTTTGTCCATATGCCTTTTTTCGACTGCAGATTGAATGACTTAAATGTACGTCGAGCGTCTTGACCGAAATACAGTTCTCCCTGACTGAAAACCATAAAGAGTATAGCCCCAGCACTAAACTAATGGCAAATATTGAACTACCCGCCGTTTGGTAAAAAATCGAATATGAAATTCCTAAACTGACTCAGCTCAATTGCCTCTGGTATTAGCAATTTATCGCTGCGGTTTATACTTTGTTAGCTCAGACTAGGTGAAATAAGCACTTCAATTTTAGGTGATTTCATCAACCACCAGATAGTTGAAACTTATCCGCTATTCCACTAAGAAGCCATAAAATTCAAGTAAGTAATTTGAGCTGAAATATAACAGCGCTGACTCACTGATGAATTTTCCGGCAAAGCTGCTTAAGCCCTCCTATTAAACGAGGGGTAAAACGGTGGAGCCTATCTGGATTAATCATCAACAGAGGTACGGCTAACAATTCGCGTTTAGTTTGCCAAAAGGTGCTGGCATCAGCCGAGGAAGTATTTATCGCGGCAATTAATTTTTGCGGTTTACGACGGATCACCTGTTCGATACTGACTTCGGGGTAAGGTGTTGGCGCATCACTAAATATGTTTTGTGCGCCGCAAATATTCAATAGGTAATTTGCCCAGGCATTGCTACCTATCGTCATAAGTGGAGTAGACCACATATAGTAAAATACCGGCACTTTTTTATCTGAATGATAGATAGATTTAATCTTTTCTAACTCGTCCGTGAAGGCCTGTGCCAATACTTCAGCTTCATTTGCTTGGTCGAGCACTTGACCTAAATGACGCAGCTCATCGCTAATATCTTCAGGGCGTTGAGGATGAGAATAATACATATTGAAACCTAATAACGCTAAGCGCGCCAGATCCTGTGGTTTATTGCCCCCCTGCCAGGCAACAATCAAGTCAGGTTGTAAGCGCATAATTTTTTCGAAATCAAGGCCATTATGGCTAGCAACTGATGGTAATTGAGATGCCTGGGCAGGAAAATTACTGTAGTCACTGACCGCGAGCAATTTGTCTCCGGAGCCCAGAGCATAGATGAGTTCCGTGGTATGCGGAGCTAGGCTAATAATTCTTTGTTGTGCCCATGCAGATATATTAAATAATGGTATCAGCATAAAAACGACCAGAAAAAATTTACTTCCAGGCATATAAGACTGCTCCGAATAAAAAACCAAAGACCACGATCACGAACTTAGCCTTTTGAATAGCATGAATAGTACGTTCGATGTCTATATGAAGCACTTGCCTGTTGCCACCGCATGTAGCGGAGCGTATTTTTTTCCCATCGTAGTAAGCTGGGCCACTAAGCTCTATACCCAAAGCCCCGCCCTGTAGGTTGAGCAATAGCATATGTGCGGTCTTATGCTTGCCCTTTTCTTTGACAAAAGAACGATAGGCCTTTGCTGCAGCGCTTACATTTTGCGCCACAATCCACGCCACACATGCCAACCTAACGGGCAACCATTGCAGCACTTCAACCAAGCGGGCCAAAGACTGTCCAAAGTTGATAAAAACCACTAATTTTGTATTCCAACAATGGGAAAACTCATAGAGTAGTCGGTAACTAAGCGCTCCCACGCCACCCAATATAAAATACCAAAAAACAACACAAAAAAATTGTTGATTAAATCTAAGTAGCAAACTTTCTATTGTTGCTTTGGCGATCCCCACAGCTGATAATTTGTCCGTTTCGCGCAGCACGATCTGTGAGAGTAAATGCCTGGCCAACACCTTTTTGTCATTAGCCAGCGCCGTTGAAATTTTCTGCCCCTGCTTAATAGTTCCTTGAAACTGGATAGACACTAGCAACAGAAATCCGTCAAAAAATAGCGGAAACTGAGCCAAGCTGGTAAATATAAGCAAAATAGTCATCAATGGAAGTAACAGCACCAGAAAGGCTAAACTGCCGGATATTTTTTGTTGAAAAACACTACTTTGTTTCTGTCGTTCAGACGAGTGCACTTTATCAGCCATGCGCATAGCCAGTAGGCGGGCTAAACTGAGAGGATGATATTTGTCAGGCCAAATCCATAGCTGTTCGACCAGCATGATCAGCATTAACAACCAAATTGGCTGCAATGCTGTGTGGCTTAATAACGCTAGTTGGGTTGACAGGAAAATATGACTTGACCTTGATGTTCAATATCAGGACTGAGATCGGTACGCAAATCTGTACTTAGCTGAGCAATAGTGCCCATCACGAGTTGGGCGGAATGTTTGGCTGCTTGTTCTAAATAAGCTTCAAATGAAACCGTAGAACTGGTTCCGGCAATATCAGATAAGGAGCGGATCACCAAAAAAGGAATATTTAGTAAATAACAACTTTGCCCAATGGCGACGCCTTCCATTTCCACTGCGCACATTTGTGGAAACAGTTCACGAAGTCTTGCCGCAGCTTCATCGCTACCGATAAAAGAATCCCCCGTACATATCAGCCCACGGATACTCTTCACCTGTCCCAGAATTTGTGCAGCTTTTTCAGCGGCTAACACCAAACGCTCATCGCATAAAAAACTGGCTGGCATACCCGCGTTTTGACCTAACTCGTAGCCAAAATGGGTTAAATCTGCATCATGATGCTGAACATGAGTACCAATAACCAGGTCGCCGATGTTCAATTCTTGATGAAAACCACCAGCAGAGCCGGTATTGAGTACATAGTCCGGTTTAAAAAAGTTGACCACCAAAGTAGTCGCCACCGCAGCTGCCACTTTGCCTATCCCACACTTAACTACCGCAACTTCAGCGCCATGCAGCAATCCGCTATACACCGTTAGATGGGCGTACTTAGTTTCCTGCAAGTTATCTATAGATTGCTTTAAAAGGGATATTTCTTCGTCCATGGCGCCAAGAATCGCTATCTTCATTTGTTTAGGTTCGTGTTAACAACAATAAATTTAAGGAGGAGTTTATTACGTATTTGGTTGATAATAAACCGTCCTCAGCTAAGCAGAACAAATTAAGCATATGCAAGGCTATGTTCAGAATAAATAATTGCAGGATTAGTGGCTCGATTGAAAATAGCCGCACCACACAATATGACTATCGACAGTGATACTAATTGTAACTCGAGCAAGAAATATTTTGTCGCTGAAATGGGTTGCAGATAATAGAGAAAAAATATTGAACTATCCTTTGAAGTTGTAAATCTATAGAGTGACAATAAGCAGGAAACCCTTATATTCGGGTCTTCCGTTTAAAAATGCACTCACCTTAGCAAGGTTAAGCTTGGTTATTTTACCAACAGGGGATTAAACTAAAATTGAGCCCGCTATGAACTTATTTCAAGGCTTTTTCTTGGGCCTCATTATGATCTGCATATCAGCCTGTCAAAACATTGAACAGGAACAGCTTGCCAGTACCATCGTTTTGCATGATGAAGTATTTGCCGATTTTGCGACATATCCGATTGAAAGCGAAGAGCAAATATTTGCCTTAAACGACGAGGCCCTAGCTTTTGTCAAACAAAGTCTGAAAGGGCAGTTTAACCCGCAAGATAAAATTGAGTCTCTGGTACGAAATGTCTTTTCCCGCTCGAGGTTCAATTTACTTTACCGGGCAGAGGCCAATACTACGGCCAACGAAACCTTTGACAACCGTGCAGCTAATTGTTTATCCATGTCGATAATGACCTATGCGCTCGCCAAACAAGCAGGTTTTGGAGTGAGATTTCAGGATGTCGAAATCCCCGAATACTGGACCCGGCGCGAGGGGCAAAGTCTGCTTAACGGGCATATTAACCTACAGATATTGCCTAAACCAAACAATGAGAAAATGCGCTTTATTACCCGAGGATTCGAGGTGGACTTTGATGCCCAAGCGAGCCGCGAACACTTCCCTAAAACCTTTTTATCCCTGCAACAGGTATTAGCGATGTACTACAACAACAAAGGGGCTGACGCATTATTAGCAGCTGAATATGGTAAAGCATACGCCTACTTTAAGGCCGCGATTACCCACGAACCTCACTTAGTCTCGGGACTAGCCAACTTGGGGTATTTGTACCGTTTAAACGGACACTACCAATTTGCCGAAGACACTTACCTAAGAGCTTTGGAAGTTGATCCAGACAATCTGACTGCATGGGGAAATTTGGCTTATTTATACCGTCATACCCAACGTTTGGCTGAAGCGAGCCAGATCAGCGCCAGAATTGAACGAAAGCGCGGCGACAATCCTTTTTACCATATCAAATTAGGGGACACGGCTCTTGAAAACAGGCAGTGGCAACAAGCCCTCCAGCATTACCGTACGGCACTTAGACTAAACAAAAGTTACCATGAAGTGTTTTTTGGTCTAGCCAAAGCCTATCATGCACTTGGTGACATACCGCGCAGCAAACGTTATCTAACACTCGCTAAGAAAAAATCTCGGACCCAACAAGAAGAGGATAATTATCAAGTTAAGCTAGCCTTACTCGGTCGCCTTTAGAAAGCACAAGGTTAAG